>VFKI01000109.1 GCA_009885665.1 Gammaproteobacteria bacterium | reverse complement strand
GGAAAGTCTAAAATACGTGTGAGAGATAATATCTACTACAAAAGATAGGGTAGAGAAACTGAAGTACGCAGTACACTGCATTGACGAGCGTCAGAGGGGGAGTGAGCGCTCTCCCCCTCTGACAACTCCCCCATCGCTACCCATTACCAAACTTTATGTAGGAGAGACAAAATAACTCGTTAGCAGAAACAAGAATATTCCTTGCTAAACGAGGGCGATCTTTATATCATAACCGCTGCTTTTCGACAACTGCCCTCACACATGAAAATTACCCTCAAAACTGCTGATGATATCAAAGGCATGCGTATAGCCGGTCAATTGGCTGCCGACGTGCTGAATATGATAGGCGAATACGTCAAACCTGGCATCACCACCGATGACTTGAATACGCTCTGTCATAACTATATTGTCAATGTGCAACAAGCCATTCCAGCGCCCTTAAATTACAAAGGCTTTCCGAAGTCAATTTGTACTTCCGTCAATCAGCAAGTGTGCCATGGCATTCCAGGCAGCCGCAAACTGAAAGAAGGCGACATCGTCAATGTCGATGTCACGGTCATTAAAGACGGCTGGCATGGCGATACCAGCAAAATGTTTTTCGTTGGAAAACCCTCGATTTTAGCCGAGCGGCTGACGCGCATTACGCAAGCGTGTTTATATTTGGGCATTGCCCAAGTGAAACCCGGCAACCGTCTTGGCGATATCGGCGCGGCAATTCAAGCACTGGCAGAAAAAAATCGCTTCACCATCGTGCGCGAATATTGCGGCCATGGTATCGGCCAGATTTTTCATGAACCGCCCAATGTGGTGCATTACGGCAAAGCCGGCACGGGTGAATTACTGCGCCCCGGCATGACCTTCACCATCGAGCCGATGATTAACGCCGGTAAACGCGAAGTCAAATTGCTACCCGACAAATGGACCGTCGTCACCAAAGACCACAGCTTATCTGCTCAATGGGAGCACACCATTCTAGTCACCGAAACGGGGCATGAAGTCTTGACGCGGCGGGCGGAAGAAACAGGGATCTGAGCTAAAAACTCGTCTACATAAATTAAAGTACGCTAAAATACGCCAACTGCCGATGACTCTTCAGCCCTAAAATATGATAACATCTTGATTTTTAAGAATATTTTTATTTTAGTAGCACGCTGTCTGTATAGCGACTCAGGATTCATACTTAAACCCCAATCGCGCAAAATGTCCTTCTAGCTCATCGATATTACTGAAGCGAATTTTCATCACACCGCCGCCGCGTTCGACGCATTCGATATGCACTTTATTGCCTAAATGATCGCCCAACGCCATTTCTAAATGGCGTAAATTCGCATCGTCATAGGGACTGGCGTCCTCAACGCTGGCGGCACGTTTTTTGATTTCACTTTCTAAGCGCCGCACACTCCACTGCTTATCGACACTGGCGCGCGCCAAACTGTATTGCTCACCCACGGCAACACCGGCTAATAATTTACCATGACTTTCACTCAACACGCCTTCCACCAATAAAGCTTGCACGCGCGCATCTAATTTTAATAGGCGTAACGCATTACTAATGGCAACTCTCGATCGCCCCACTGCGGCCGCGACTTCTTCGTGTAAATAGCCAAATTCATCGATCAATCGCTGATATGCCTCAGCTTCTTCAATCGGATTTAAATCTGCGCGATTAATATTTTCAATAATGGCGGCTTGTAATGCTTGTTCATCCGTATAATGACTCACCAAGCAACTGACGTCGGTTAAACCCGCCAATTGTGCCGCACGCCAACGGCGTTCACCGGCAATAATTTCAAACTGCCCCGCCGCCACCGGACGCACGATAATCGGCTGCAATAAACCGCCAGTTGATTTAATAGAATCTGCTAATTCTTGCAATTGTGTCGCGTCGAAATGGCGGCGCGGTTGATAACGGCCGCGTACCAGACGATCGACGCCAAGTTGTTGTAGTAATTGTTTATTCATCTAAGCTGTACGCCCTGTGCTTCATGTAAATAAGCCGCTATAATGACATCATTTTTACGCTATGGACAAGCTATGATCACATTTTCTTGTATTGAAACCGCTACGCTACTGGGCGCGCAACTACACCCCGCTGCCACGTCAGTGATATTTACCGGCATCAGCCACGATAGTCGCACCACCCAAATCGGCAACTTATTTGTCGCCATCCACGGTGAAAATCATGATGGGCATCAATTTATTGCGGACGCCATCCAACGCGGCGCGGCGGCCATCCTGACCTCACGTTTGACTGACGCCAGCGTCCCGCAAATCGTGGTGGACGATACTATCCACGCGCTCGGCCAACTGGCGGCTTATTGGCGCGCGCGTTTTACGCCTATTTGCATAGGCGTCACTGGCAGCAATGGCAAAACTACACTAAAAAATATGCTGACGGCTATTTGTATTGCCGCCTGCCAAAATAATGCCGAACACGTTTTAGCGACGCGCGGTAATTTCAATAACCATATCGGCTTACCGCTGACGCTTGCGCGCTTAAATGCGCAACACCGTTATGCCGTTATTGAAATGGGCATGAACCATTTTCATGAAATTGATTATTTAACGCGTCTTGCTAAACCGCAGATTGCGGTGATCAATAATGCTGCCGCGAGTCACACCGCGGGTGTTGGCGGCACTGTCGAAGGTGTCGCACGTGCTAAAGCCGAAATTTTTAATAGTTTTACGCAAAACCCGCACCAGAACAATGTTGCCATTCTCAATCGCGATGATACATTTTTTGATTTTTGGTCAGACTACGTCGCGCCGCATAAAATCCTGTCTTTTGCAATGCAAAATACGGCTGATGTCCATGCGCATTACACGGCGCACGCCACTGAAACCCTCCATACGCCGCAAGGCGATTTCAGCGTCACACTGCCATTGCCGGGTAAACATAATCTCATGAATGCACTCGCCGCCACCGCCGCGGCGCTCGCTGCGGGCATCGATCTTGCCACCATCAAGGCGGGATTGGAAACTGTCAAAGCCGAACACGGCCGCATGGAGCATCATCACTTAGCCAATGGCGCATGCGTCATTGATGATACTTATAATGCCAATCCTTTTTCATTAGATGCAGCCATCACTTATCTTGCTGCACAACCGGGTGAAAAAATTCTCGTGTTGGGTGATATGAAAGAATTAGGGACGACTGAAGTTGCGTTGCATGTGGCCGCTGGTGAAAAAATTCGTGCCGCGCACATTGCGCATTTATTTACTTACGGCACACTCACGGCGGAGACCAGCAAAGCATTTGGTGAAAACGCCCAGCATTTTACTGAGCAAACCGCGCTGGCCGAAACACTTTTGCCGCATGTACAAGATCAGTGCACTGTATTAATCAAAGGATCACGCTCCATGAAAATGGAAAACGTCTTTAAATTCATCATAGGTAATTATTCAGATGGCTACTCGGGCAAAGCCCTCGTTACGCCACTTAAGGGGGAGAATC
>VFKI01000057.1 GCA_009885665.1 Gammaproteobacteria bacterium | reverse complement strand
TTCAGAATTTTCGCGGAAAATCACCATGTCCGTGGTAGAGGGGTCACGCAGCGGACTGGGCACCCCCGAAAAATAACGCACCGGACGCAAGCAAATGTAGAGATCTAAATCTTGGCGCAACGCCACATTCAAAGAACGAATGCCACCTCCCACTGGGGTGGTCAGCGGCCCTTTGATAGCAACCGCAAAATCTTTTAGCGCTGCCAAAGTTTCATCCGGTAACCAGCTATCTTTACCATAAACATGCGTAGCTTTTTCACCCGCATAAATTTCCATCCAATGGATGCGTCGTTTATGACCATAAGATTTTTCCACCGCGCTATCGACAACACGCTGCATGACTGGCGTGATATCCACACCGATGCCATCGCCTTCAATGTAAGGAATGATAGGTTGATCAGGAACTTGCAATTTGCCAGCCGATTGAACCGTCACTTTCGTGCCAGCGGCGGGAATTTTGATGTGCTGATACACCATCCAAACTGTCTCCTTATTGCTTTATGTCCTGCGATGAAACTACATGTATTTTCTTGAGACTATACCGTGTTAGCTACTTTTGTGCAATGCGAACATGCTCAACACCTTAGCCCTGACGCTGCGCCAAATTTGCTCATATTTTACTTCACAAAAACACAATGGTACACTTTGCGCGCACATTGGGTGCACACAAACGTTTGTGGAGTATAATATTATGAATTTAATAGCAAAAAAATCAGCCCTAGTATTGGCTGGCTTATTAATCGCCGGCGGCGTTCAAGCAGCAACCCCGGGGTTCTATGTTGGTGGCGGTTTAGGATATGCAGATTTAAACACCAACAATCCTTACAAACATACCACTATCGAAGATGCTGACAGCAGCAGCATGCGCTCTAGCAACACTAATTTCGGCTATCGTTTATTTACGGGCTGGAACTACAATCAGTATGTTGGCTTAGAGTTTGGCTATGCAAATTATGGCAGCGCCGAGAACAAATTCAGCATGACCAACGGATTCATCACAGATGATCAATCGTATGCTTTTATGGGCAATCTCGATAGCAAAATCAACCATGATCTTAGCGCTATTAGCTTAGTGGGCAAAGCTTACTATCCGATCGGTGATTCAGGCTTTAATGTCTATGCCTTGGCTGGGGTGGCTCGCGTTAACAACTCGGCTTCTTATACCACAAGCGCAACAGGCGCATATGTCACAGAAAATGATTTATATGTTGCCAATGGTTCGACCCACAAGTCTTCTACAACACATGACATCCGTCCAGTGTACGGCCTCGGCGTCAGCTATGACATCAACCAAAGCTTCAGCGCTGACTTGGAATGGTCACACTTGCAAGGTAAAGGTAACACCGGAAACATCGATTTAGACAAAGCAATCAAAGCGGTGCCGAGTGCTAACTTATTTACCTTAAGCGCCGTGTATAGCTTCGGTAATTAATCCTCTGCATAAAATAGGATGTAACCGGCATTTCCTTGGAATGTCGGTTCAGTCATTCTACCCTATCTTTTGTAATAGACACATGCATTTTGATGCTAGAATACCCAGGTTGAAAAATCTGGGTATTTTTTTGTGAAAATCATTATTGGTCTATCTGGCGGCGTCGACTCCGCCGTTACCGCGCTTTTACTCAAACAACAAGGCCACGCCATCGAAGGCGTGTTCATGAAAAACTGGGAAGCCGATGACACGGACACTTACTGCCCTGCCAGCCAAGATATGGCGGATGCGCAAGCCGTATGCGACATACTCGACATACCTTTCACCCGTATCAATTTCGCTGAACAATATTGGGAAAAAGTTTTCACCTCTTTTTTAGAGGCTTATAAGGCAGGACTCACACCTAACCCTGACATTTTGTGTAACAAAGAAATTAAATTCCGCGCTTTTCTGGATTACGCGCTTACGCGTGGCGCTGACGCTATCGCCACCGGCCATTATGCGCGTCATCTTGAAAAAGAGGGTCGGCATTATTTACAAAAAGGATTGGATGGCAATAAAGACCAAAGCTATTTTTTACATGCCCTCAGCGAAGATCAGCTCGCTAAAAGTTTATTTCCTTTAGGTGAATTAACCAAACCTGAAGTACGCGCCCTGGCCAGCCAAGCCGGCTTCCCAAATCACGCCAAAAAAGACAGCACCGGCATATGCTTTATCGGCGAACGCAATTTTCGTCAATTTTTGAGTGAGTATGTCCCCGCCCAACCTGGCAATATTGAAACGCTAGCGGGCACCCGCATTGGCCAGCACACGGGACTTATGTTTTATACCATCGGCCAACGCCAAGGTTTGCATATTGGCGGTCGTCACGATGCACTGGAAGCGCCTTGGTTTGTTGCTGCCAAGGATATGATGCGTAATGTATTAATCGTGGTGCAAGGCACTGACCATCCAGCACTATTCGCTGACAGTTTGATTGTCGACGACCTTCACTGGATCAATTTACCCGCGCCGACCCTACCTTTATCTGTACAGGCCAAAACCCGCTACCGCCAAGCCGATCAGGCGTGTATCATCGACAAAATGGAAGATGGGCGTTATCGAGTGGACTTCGTCACACCGCAACGTGCCATCACCCCTGGACAATCCGTTGTATTTTACCAGGGGGAACAATGCTTAGGAGGCGGTGTAATACGTGTTGCCATTAAACATTAATAAATTGACATCCATGACAATCGCATTGGCAGGCATGGCGCAAGTGACTGGCTTAATTCAAGCGCTCACACGTACGGGCAAGCTGGACGAAATTGCGTGGCACGCCAGTGTCAACAGCCTATTTCAAACGGATCCCAGTGACACTTATGCTGTTTATGGCGGCAGGAGCGGGATTGCGTATGGCTTAAAAAACCTGGTAACACTCTTCTCACCCCCCATCGCGACCCACGAACTCCAATGCATACTCAACATCATGCGCATTCAACGTAAAATATGGCGTTCGTCAACATTAAAAAATCAACTTGCTAAACGCATTAGGCATGCGCAAAAACAAGCGCACTGGTTTGGCGACTTGCATCACAATGTGATCATGAGTCTTGCAGATATTTATGAAAGTACCTTAAATACCCTGCACTTTCGTACGACGATTATAGGCTCACACCAAGCGCTCGCGACAGGCGTACAAATTGAAAAAGTGCAGACTTTATTACTCGCGGGTGTACGATCCGCCGTATTATGGCAACAATTAGGCGGCTCACGTTTAATGCTCGCCTTACTACGCAAACAATTACACCAGACAGCCACTGAATTACTGCAACATCCTCACATCATCATGCGGAGCGCTTTACATGAGTCTTGATACGACAAGCATCACTGATCACACTGCCTTGATGGCGATTTCACCCCTCGACGGTCGCTATCGCGACAAGTTGATCGACTTACAAGCATTGTTCAGCGAATATGGCTTGATGCGCTTACGCGTACAAGTCGAAGTTCGCTGGCTGATCATGTTGAGCCAGCATGGCAATTTACCAGAGTGTCCGCCGTTAAGTCAGTCTGCGCAACACATACTGCAAAATATCAGCGACAATTTTTCGCTAGCGGATGCCGCACGCATTAAGCATATTGAATCGGGCATCAATCATGATGTCAAAGCAGTCGAATATTTTCTGAAAGAACGCACCAGTGGCAATGCAGAACTGGCAAGCGTGCGCGAATTTATTCATTTTGGCTGCACTTCGGAAGATATCAATAATTTATCGTATGGTTTAATGTTACTCACGGCGCGTCAACAATTCATTCTGCCGGCATTAGATGATTTATTAGGCCAACTACGGCCATTGGCGCATCGTTTTGCGTCAACCGCAATGCTCGCGCGCACGCATGGTCAACCTGCCACGCCGACGACCATCGGTAAAGAAATTGCTAACGTGGTTGCCCGCTTGCAGCGTCAGATGATGCAATTAGCCGCGCTGACTGTCGCCGGCAAACTCAATGGTGCTTCGGGGAATTACAATGCGCTGATTGTTGCTTGCCCGGAAACCCACTGGCAAGTGTTAAGTAAAAATTTTGTCGATTCACTCGGATTACAGTGGAACCCCTATACCACACAAATTGAACCGCACGATAGTATGGCGGAATATTTTGCTATTTTGATGCGCATCAACACAATCCTCATTGATTTTTGCCGCGACATATGGGGCTACATCGCGCTAAATTATTTCCATCAAAAAACGCTTGCTACCGAAGTCGGCTCATCGATCATGCCGCACAAAGTGAATCCCATTGATTTTGAAAATGCCGAAGGCAATCTCGGCATTGCCAATGCCCTGCTCGACCATATGGCACAAAAATTGCCTGTTTCGCGCTGGCAACGTGATTTATCTGATTCCACTGTATTGCGCAATATGGGTGTCGCTATTGCACATGGTTTACTCGCATTTACTTCAATCAACCGTGGTCTCACGCGTATTGAACCGAACACTGCACTGCTATCCAGCGAACTCGATCAGCATTGGGAAATTCTGGCTGAGCCGATTCAAACCCTGTTACGTCGTCATGGTGTCGAAAATGCTTATGAAAAGCTCAAGGATTTGACGCGCGGTAAAACCATTACCCGTGACGCGCTGCATACCTTTATTAATACATTACCTTTACCCGCCACCGCACGTGAAGCATTATGCAAATTGACGCCCGCCAGCTATACTGGACTAGCAGAGGAATTAGCTAAACGAATATAACAGGGAATAGCACATCATGATTGCAGAGAAAGCACACGGGACGTTGCGCGAACGCATGATCAGCTGGCTGATAGATGAAGCGCCGTTGGATGAAAGTTTACCTTATGACTACGATCGCTTACGCCGTGAAATTCGGCCCGGCGATGTATTGTTAGTTGAAGGACGCAGCCGGGTCAGCAATGTCATTCGCACGCTCACGCAAAGTCCGTGGACGCATGCTGCACTTTATATTGGTCGCTTACATGATATTGAAGACCGCCAATTAAAAAAAATGGCTATCCGTCACATGGATAAACGCGAAAATGTGCGTATTGTGATTGAAAGTATGTTAGGTAAAGGCACGATTATCACGCCACTCAGCAGCTATCGCACGCACCATATCCGCATTTGTCGCCCGACGGGGCTCTCTGCTGAAGATGCTCAGCAAGTCATTGCTTATGCCATTCGCGCATTGGGCAAACCCTACAGTGTACGAAAACTGTTTGATTTGATGCGTTTTTTATTGCCATGGTCCTTACTACCACGGCGTTGGGGATCCAGCTTATTCCACACTGCCAACGGTGAAATTGAAAGTGGTCTTTGTTCGACATTATTGGCGGACGCTTTTTCGTCGGTGCAATTCCCTATTTTACCGCTCATCCGCACTGAAGCAGGTGAAATCGCAGTCATTAAACGTAACACCGGATTGTATAGCCCTAAAGATTTTGACTATTCACCTTATTTTGAAATTATCAAATATCCGACGACGGATGTGCAGGATATCCCTTATTATCGGCGCATGCCATGGGCGGCACAAAAAATTTATAATGATCATGGTTTGGTCAGTGACGCAGAGGTGAAAGCGCCAGAAAAATCAGACAAACCGTCGCAAACTGACAAACAAGCGTCCTATTTACGAGGTGAGAATTAATGCGTTATTGTGCAGGGTTGGTATTATTATGTTGCGCTTCACCGGCACTGGCATGGTTTTGTCCAAAAAATTTTAACACGGTGACACCGGGTGACAGCGTCGCCACCGTATTTCAACAATGTGGCGCACCGGACAAACAAACACCCATCGCTGCATCGGATGATAACGTACCGCAACGTTGGACATATGATTTTGCACCGCCCGATGCCACGACACAAATGCTCAACAGCTATACCGGACAAGCCAATCAACAATTTGAATTAACCGTCATATTTAATCAAGGTAAAGTCGTTAATATTTTATTAGGTGGATTTGCCACGCAAGACCAACTCAATTTACCTAATGGCTGCAATCCCAATGTAGGCGATGATATAAAAACGGTCATTAACAGTTGTGGCAAAGCCACTTTCATACAAAAAAACAGTGACAGCGACGGCAGTAAACCTGACCCTGGCAATGTCGCATTTATTTATAATTCATCACCGCCGGTCACCTTTATTTTTAATGCCGGCAAATTGACAGATAAACAATGACGTATTTATAGCCGACATTCATTCTATCCCCGCAGATGCGTCAAAAGCCAATTTCTGCTACCCTTGACGGCATGATTAATCACGCCAAAAAACTGAGCGCCGCCCTATTCTGCTGGCTTTGCTGCCTATCACCCGTCGCGGCTCAGGCCGCGGCAGATACGCTGCAATTCCAGTTAAACGGTCTCGCCGCTACACCTGAATTGCTGGAAAATGCCAATAACGCTTTATTGGCTGAACGCGCACGGCGCGTACAAACCGCCGGACATGCGCTGACCGCCGATGAAATCAAGAATTTTTACGATAACTCACCCGGCGTTATCCGCAACGCGCTGCAACCCTTCGGCTACTTTCGACCAAGCATCAAATTACCAGGACTGACCCACCCAGAGGGTCACTGGCAAATGACCTTCAACATTCAACCCGGCGTAAGGCTTAAAATCACTGCCGTACACGTCAGTATTATCGGCGCCGGCCATAACGATCCCGCCCTGCAAAAATTAGCGACGCACTTTCCACTACACCGTGGCATGCCGTTTGATACAAATAATTACGAAAAAGCACGTGACAGCTTACAACAACTCGCCAATCAACAAGGGTATTTACACGCCACCCTCGTCCAAAAAGAAGTTCGCATTGATCTCGTGCATTACACCGCAGATATCCAGCTACAATTGGACACAGGTTCACGTTATTATTTTGGCGCGCTCACCTTCACACCCACACCCTTAAACGAGCGTTTTTTACAGCGTTTTGCGCCATTTAAATCCGGCCAACCCTTTTCCAGCGCGCAATTACTGACCCTGCAGCAAAACCTAAACAAAAGCGGCTATTTTCGTCAGGTAGCAGTATTACCCGCCGTCGACCAAGCCAGCCAAAATCATGTACCCACACAAATCAATTTACAAATGAAAAAACAACAAGCTTATTCGTTTAGCGGCGGCTACGGCAGCTTCACCGGCCCTCGCGTCAAAGCATTGACAGACTTTCGCTTTATCGGCCATAACGGCCAACATATGACACTCGACGCACAACTGTCTGCCACCCTCAAAGGGTTATCCGCAAAATATTATTTTCCAGGCAAAAACCCACTCACCGATCAATATGTCGTAGGAGCAGAAATACAAAAATTCGTTCCCGACAAAGAAGATGAAAGCTTATCGGAAAATTTCTCTGTCAGCCGCATCAAAGCTTGGCACGATTGGCAATACACCTTAAGCCTAAATTATTTAATTGAACATTATGTCGTAACCACAAACGATGCATCGACTGCAGATTTTGGCCGGGTACTCTATCCCGGCATTGCCCTATCTTGGTTAACCGCTGACAATCTCATTGACCCACACTCAGCGCGAAGCATCAGCCTCGTATTGCGTGGCGCCAGCGAACATGCTTTATCCTACAATAGCTTTGTGCAAAGCGAAATAAAGGGGAAATTTTTTTTCAGCCCGACCCAATACTCGCGCTTAATCTTGCGCGGCAATATCGGCTATACCATCGTCAAAGATCTCGCCCACCTACCGCTTACCTTGCGCTTTTTCGCCGGCGGTCCCAACAGTGTCCGCGGCTACCCTTACGCCACGCTGGGGCCGGGACGCTATTTGGAAACCGGCAGCATTGAATTGCAGCATACATTACACGGCAATTTAAGTGGTGCCATTTTTTATGATATCGGCAATGCATTCGACCATATCGGCACGCCATTAATGCAAGGCGATGGCGTGGGCTTGGTGTATCATTCCATCATCGGCCCCGTCGCCTTCTATGTCGCGCGCGCCGAAAGCAAAAAAGGTAAACCGTTACAAGTGGAATTTAGTATAGGGTCGAGTTTTGGTTAAAAACATACGCATTACAAGTGGCATTTAGTATAGGGTCGAGTTTTGGTTAAAATCATGCGCATTATTCGTAATATTTTTTTACTGGCTTGCCTGAGCTTGGCTGGCTGGTGCGTTTATTTTATCACGTGCACACAACCCGGCCTGGTCATTGCCCTCCATGTTGCGGCGCGCTATCTCCCCGGCCAACTCTCGATCGCTAAAATCGATGGAACACTCTTAACCCGCTGGCAGTTAAAAACGATACAGTATAAAAGTCCTTATGCCACGGCTACAATTGACAGCGTGAACTTCACCTTATTCACCAATGACCTCTGGCACGGCAAATTACATTTACAACAATTTATCATTCAAAATGCGTTGATTACTATTTCACCGATTACCTCAACCACGCCATCAGCGCATCACACCGCTCCAACGCAATTATCCGAAACGCAATTACCCGATTGGCCCGCTTTTTTGCGTATCGATCAAGTGGATATTAAAAATTTTGTGGTAAATTACGGTAAAAATCAATTTAGCTTAAACGGTCATATCAGCACCTATTGGCAATTAGCATGGACGCTAAACGCCAAACAATTAGAGGCCATTGACCCCACACTACACGGCACCCTCACTAGCCACGGCACGCTGGCAGGCCCATTACGCACACCCACGCTTGATCTACAATTACAAGCGCACGATATCGAATATCCGAATTTTTATCTTACCCAATTCACCACGCACGCGCATATCATTGTGCAACCGACCATTGACTCAACCCTTCACCTTAATCTGCAAGGATTAGCGATGGGTGCGCAGTTTTTATCACAAATCGACATCGCAGTACGCGCTAATCTCATGCGCTTACAAAAAGCCTTACAATTACGGGCAAATATCACCCTTAACCATCAACCACCGCTGCAACTTGCTATCAGTTTGCCGCAATTTTATAGCAAGGATTGGCGCAAACTGAGCCAACCCATCACCGGTCAACTGCAAACAACATTACCGTTATCTAGTATACCGCTACCCGATACTTTACCGATCAATCAACTCAAGGGCACACTCGCCACGCAACTCACACTTTCCGGCACCCTCGCGCAACCGATAATTACCGGCACGCTACACATCAAAGATGGCCGCATCAATGTGCCTGATCTGGGCATTACGCCCGATCGTATTCAATTAGAAGGCGTACTGGCGGCCAATCATTTACTCAGTTTTCACGGTACATTGCATTGCGGTGCGGGTGACGGCAAAATCACTGGCCGCTTTAATGCAAGCGCACCCGGCGCGCCTTTACAATTACAACTACAAGGCACGCGCCTCACCGTAGCCAACTTACCCGCTTGGCATGTCACTCTTTCGCCAGATGTGAATTTACAGCTTATCGCAGGAAAATTGAATATTACCGGCAAAATTTTTATTCCGCATGCGCAATTAGCATTACAAAAAGCGATCAATGTCGTATCGTTGCCAGAAGATGTGATATTTATACATGAAGGCAAAGCGATAAAATCAACTGTGCCATTTTCGCCGGCTTTACAATTAGAGATTACGCTGGGAAAACCCATCAAATTAGCATGGCAAGATTTACGTGCTGAACTCGGCGGACAATTACATTTAAGTATGTTAGCCGGCGGCGCATTGACTGCCACCGGTGAATTATTTGTCTTAAAAAATACCGGCACGTATCACGCTTATGGTCAGACGCTGCATATACAAACCGGACGACTGATTTATACCGGTGGCTTGCTGACCAATCCAGGCTTAAATATTGTTGCCAACAAGCAAATCCAAGGTGTGGCGATGTCTTCGGGTGGATCAAGCACCAGTTTTAATGCGCAAGTGGGCTTAGGCAATATTTATGCGGGTAAAAGGAACATAATAGTTGGCATACGCGTCACCGGATTTTTGGATCAACCCATCATCACCCCGTATTCCAACCCCACCATGAGTGATGCCGATGTGGTATCTTGGCTAATATTTGATTCACCCGCCAGCAATATGAAGAGTGGCGCATTATTGGCAATACTTTCCACCATGACGCCAGGTAACGGCTTAGGCAGCAATAAACTTATTCAAAGCGTGCAAAAAAGCTTTGGCTTTAGTGAATTTGATATACAATCGATACAAGTATATGATCCAATTAAATTGCAATCGATCAATACCTCCACTTTAGTCATAGGCAAACAATTGGCAAAAAAATTATCGGCACAATACAGCGCAGGCTTGTTTTACCCGGTATCTATCTTGAATGTGCGCTATCAACTCAGCCAACACTGGGTAGCGCAATCAGAAAGTCGTAGTATTGATAACAGTATGGATAATGGTGCAGATATTATTTATCAGTTTGAGCGGGATTAACTGTTGATACGTTACGATTAACGCATAGATTCTAGATTCTTAAGAAAGGAGAAGCGCGATGTCAGGAAAAGTCATTTTATTAAGTGCATTATTGAGTTTAGCGTGTTGTGCGGTAGCTTCACTCGCATCAGCGGATCAAACAGCTGCGGCAAGCAATAAACCTACGCGCTTTGACACGACACCGCCGCCAATCGCAGGACCGCTGACTGTGGACGATATTCCAGCGTTGGCAGTTGTGCCGATGCAAAAGCCAAACAAAGTATAACGATTCAGCTGGAGTTGCATAACGACGTAAGCGCCTCAGAAATGTTGTTTTTAGCTATTTCGCGGCATGTTCGATGCAATTAACGGCAAATCTGAGGCGCTTACGCTAGACACGCAGCCTGTATAGCATTTTAGTACACAATAGCGTATACTTTCCGTGTATTAAACAGGAGAACTATCATGAGCAGCCATGCACACGCCGGTGAATCGGTACCCATCAATATCCGCGCCAAGGCACAACAACGCGATCTGATTGATTTTGCTGCTGCGCGCCTTAACCGCAGCAGGACTGATTTTATGCTGGAAGCTGCCTGCAACAAAGCAGAAGAATTATTGCTCGATCAGATGTTTTTTTCCATCGATGCTGGTACATTTGACAAATTACAAGCGTTAATTGAACAGCCTCTGCCTGCAACAGACAGACTGCGTCGTTTACTTAAAACAAAAGCCCCATGGGATAAATAATCATGCCAGAATTATCTGCGCCCACCCTGATTACGCCGGAGCATCAGTCAGATGATTTTTGCAGTTCTGAAGATTCACTTGATGAGTGGCTTAAAAAGCGCGCGCTTAAAAACCAGATGTCAGGTGCATCGCGTTGCTTTGTTATCTGTGAAGATAAAAAAATAGTCGGTTACTACACCCTGTCTGCGGGTGGAATCAGTCGTGAAGCTGCGCCCAAGCCCATGCAACACAATATGCCAGACCCCTTACCGGTACTGTTGCTAGGCCGGCTGGCAATTGATGAACGTTACCATAACTTAGGGCTTGGTAGCGCATTACTGCGGGATGCCATGCTGCGCGCTGTTAACGTCTCAAATGAAGCGGGTATATTTGTTATTTTAGTGCATGCCCTATTTGAGCAGGCAAAAAGATTTTATCTCTCGCGGGGGTTTGTGCCGTCACCTATACAACCAATGACGTTGATGATGACGCTGCAAACTATCCGAACGGTCTTGTTGGAAAAGGAATAAATGTATGAAATCCGTTACAATTAACCGGCATTCCGCACCAAAGTATTTTTTGTATAAATCGAGGCAAAGATGGGTTTTAAAGCGCAGTTTACACGCAAGTAAATGAGCATTTAAAACACATTTTTACGAAGCGTTATCGAAAAAGACAAAGGTGCGGAATGTCGGGATTAAGGCTCTGCGCATAAATAACTTTAGAGGGCTTTGCCAGAATT
>VFKI01000172.1 GCA_009885665.1 Gammaproteobacteria bacterium | reverse complement strand
TTCTAACTCAATTTCCGCACCATAGCCACCCGCATCTGCCAATTCAACAGAAGCGCACGCCACACCCCCCGCGCCTAAATCTTTAAAACCGACGCGATCTATTATATTTTGCGCGCGCAACTTGGCGAATAATGCATAATTCGCTTTTAATAAATGACGTTCCAAAAAGGCATTCGGTTCTTGTACCGCGCCTTTGCTCGCACTGACATCCTCATGATTTAAATTCATGGAGGCAAAACTGGCGCCACCAAAACCACTGTTATCCGTTGGTTTACCCACTAAGATAAATACATAATCATCCGCTTGAGTGGGTGCATAGGAATGAATCACATGATCTTCACGCACTAGCCCGAGCGTCACCACGGTTACAAGACAATTTTCATTGTAACCCGCATCAAAATATACATCGCCGGCAATATTCGGCACGCCCACTGGGTTACCATAACCGGCAATCCCCGCAACCACGCCCTGCTGAATCCAATGCGTTTTTGTATGCTGAATATCGCCAAAGCGTAACCCATCCGCAACGGCGATCACTTCCGCACCCATACAACATACATCGCGAATATTACCCCCCACGCCGGTCGCCGCGCCTTCATAGGGCACAATTTGCGAAGGGTGATTATGCGATTCATGGCTCGCGACAATACCATAACGCAAGCCGGTCTCATCGCACGCCACTTCAACAATGCCCGCATCTTCTTTAGCCCCTAAAATAACATTAGGTCCATCAGTCACCAGCGTTTTTAAATGTTTGCGGCTGGAACGATAGGAGCAATGCTCCGAACCTTGGATAGACCATAAGACGAGTTCGGCTTGAGTGGGCGGGCGATTAAGAATACGTTGAATGCTATGCGCTTCATCGACAGACAGGGCAAGCTGGTGTTGCGTCAGCACAGCGCTAATGGCTGCTGGCGTCATTTGGGTGAAATCAAATACTTCATTTATGTTATTCATAGAGGCAACGGCCTGGCGCGAAGAATCAAGCGGGGAAAGGATAGACACTGACATCTCCGGCGATTTGAGGCGGCCAAAGTAGCATAAAATGCCTATTGAGTCTATCGATAAAGTCTGCCAATCAAAGTGCGCATAAAGACAATAATGACAAAAAATCAGCAAACTGCCGAAGACTTTTCAATTCCTTGTTTTTTATATTGTTGATTATTAACGATTTTTTATTTTTGAGGCCGTTTGTCTGTCAATGCGCTATATTTTGTGGATATATGTGGATATATTTAGCCTGACCTGACCCTATATCAGTCATCCACAGGATTACAACTCTCCCTGACATCGGTAATTTCGTCATTCGCATTGGCGGTAAACACCGTGCGACATTTGCGCGCCATCGTGGGCTTAGTCACACTATGCGTAGCCGTTGAAATGGGCGTCATGGTTAATCCTATCTGCTCAGAAGGCGCATAATCTTCGCCAATATAAGAATACCGATTCTCCCCCGCTGGACGGTGATAAACAATATCTGGTTGCCCATATTGCCTATACATATCCGTCACCGACATCCCCTGCCAATGCTTATTCGAATACCCCGACTCACAAGCAGATAGCATTGTGAGCGAAAAAACCATCAAGAAAAAAACACCGTTACTACGCATACGCCACTCCATAAGCTAAAAATCACGTTTATTAACAATAACCCCGCCCATACACCTACGTTTACGGTCACTATTCAGCTGGGGCTGCATTTTGCAGAAAACGGCCAGATTTGAGCCAAGGTTTTGTGAAAAATTGATGAAAAAGCGGCGCATGCATCACAATATACGAGCATTTTGAAGC
>VFKI01000130.1 GCA_009885665.1 Gammaproteobacteria bacterium | reverse complement strand
TTCCTTTGGAATCATCATACCAGCGCACGCCTTGCCGTTCGCGCACCAACTGACAACGATGCGGCAACCCAGCGAATTTTTTAATGGCAGCCAGCATCGCCGGCATGGGTAAACCTGCTGCATGACCTATCGCCAATGCGGCAAGTGCATTCGCCTGGCCATGACGTCCCGATAATGGCAGCTCGCTAATAGATAATAATTTTTGCCCAGCAAACGCCAAGGCATTATCTTCAATACCAAACGTATGCGCCGCGGAAAAACCCAGTGAAAAATAATAGGTGTGCGGCGCCGTTATGCACGCTGTTGCTGCATCATCATCACGATTGCACACCGCGATTGCGCAATTTTGATAAATACGTTGCTTGCTCGCTTGATACGCCGCCATCGTACCATGACGATCCAAATGATCTGGCGTGATATTTAAAATACACGCGACCGCTGCTTTTAATGTCGTCGTCGTTTCCAATTGAAAACTAGAAAGTTCCAACACATAAAATGCCGGCGGCATTTCGCCTATTGCTGGCAGCAAATCAAGTGCCGCCGTCCCCAAATTGCCACCCACTTTAACGGATAATCCCGCCGCCGCAACCATTTCGCCGACTAAGGTTGTCACCGTACTTTTGGCGTTCGTACCCGTAATCGCAATGATAGGCGCATCCGCTGCACGTGCAAAAAGTTCAATGTCGCCAATGATTTCTTTACCCACTGCCGCCGCTGCTTTTATCACAGGCATATCAGGCGACAATCCTGGCGACAAAACAATACAATCGGCGTGCTGCAAAACGCTTTCATCGAGCATGCCGCAACGGATAGGAATATGCGGAAATTGTTGCTGAAATTGCGCGCGTCCAGGCGGATCAGCGCGGGTATCGTGCATCCTCACGGCATGGCCGCGTTGCGCAAGAAAACGCGCCGCTGAAATACCAGAAATGCCCAGGCCTATAATGAGGTAAGTGGTCATGTGAAAATTCTATCTATCCCTCAAAAAACAAAAAGCACACTGATTAAAGCCATATCAGCGCAGTAACTATTCAGCAGATGCCCGATTTTGCAGAAAACGGTCGGATTTGAGCCAAGGTTTTGTGAAAAATTGCTGAAAAAGCGGCGCATGCCTCACACTATATGCGCATTTTGAAGCACATTCGCAAAAGATTGGCCAAAGACGGCCGTTTCTACGGAGCACCCGAACAGTTAATCACCGTAATTTCAACGTCGCTAATGCCATCAATACTAATACAAATGTAATAATCCAAAAGCGTACGGTGACATGCGGTTCAGGCCAGCCTTTTAATTCAAAATGATGATGCAACGGCGCCATACGAAAAATACGGCGTCCGGTCATACGATACGATGCCACTTGCAAAATAACAGACAACGTTTCCAATACAAAAATACCGCCCATAATCATCAGCACGAATTCTTGGCGGATAATAATGGCAAGTGTGCCAAGCGCCGCGCCCAACGCCAATGCACCGACATCCCCCATAAATACTTGTGCCGGATAAGCATTAAACCATAAAAATCCCAAGCCAGCGCCGACTAAAGCGCCGCAAAATACAATTAATTCACCCGACCCTGGTACTGCAGGCATTGCCAAATATTTAGCAAAATTTGCATTACCTGATACATAAACAAATACACCTAATGCCGCAGCAATCATCACCGAAGGTAAAATTGCCAATCCATCGAGTCCATCCGTTAAATTCACCGCATTACTCGAACCCACAATGACAATATACGTCCAGAGAATAAAAAAGGGCCCTAAGGGCAAAACAATATGTTTGAAAAATGGAAAAAACAATTGCGTTTCGGGTGGCGTGGCCGCAGTTAAATATAAATAAATCGCAGCACTAAAGCCCAAGATCGATTGTAATAAAAATTTATACCGCGCTGGCAAACCCTTACTATTTTTTTTGCTTAATTTAAGATAGTCGTCATACCAACCAATCGCGCCAAATCCTAACGTTATCAATAAAACCAACCAAACATAACGATTATGCCAATCACACCATAACAAAGTGCCTGCCGCCACCGCGACCAGCAACAACACGCCGCCCATAGTCGGCGTACCCGCCTTAGAAAGATGACTCCGCGGCCCATCGTTGCGCACCACTTGCCCAACATGATAACGTCCCAACCAACGAATCATTGTAGGCCCCACCAATAACGCAATTAATAAGGCTGTCAGCGCACCCAAAATTGCACGCAACGTGAGATATTGAAAAACATAAAAGATATGAAAATGACGAGCTAACAAGGTACTTAGCGCATAAAACATGTGACTTCCTTATAATTAAATACAGCTTCTCAGAGCCAATAGTGATATTTCACTCGGCCATGCCAATTTACGTATCTGAGATACTATAGCCGACATTCCGCACCTTTGTCTTTTTCGATAACTCTTCGTTAAAAATGGCTTTTAAATGCTCATTTACGTGTGTGTAAACTGCGCTTTAAAAGCCATTTTTGCCTCGATTTATGCAAAAAATACTTTGGTGCGGAATGCCGGCTATAGTTTGAGCATTTTATCCACTACCGCAGCATCATCAAACGGAAACTTTTGCTCACCTACGAGTTGATAAGTTTCCGCACCCTTGCCCGCAATTAAAATACAATCTGCTTCATCTGCCATTGCAATGGCTTCACGTATCGCCAGCAAACGGTTATGCTGCACGCTTACCGTTGTTTTTGCAAGTACCCCTGCCAAAATATCGGCAACAATTACCGCCGGATCTTCGTGACGCGGATTATCATCCGTCACGATCACTTTATCCGCCAAACGTGTCGCAATTTCCGCCATCTGCGGCCGCTTACCACGATCTCGCTCGCCACCACAACCAAATACGCAAATCAATTGACCACGACAATTAGGCCGTAGCGCATGCAATACTTTTTCCAATGCATCGGGCTTATGTGCATAATCAACAATCACCCGCGGTTTGCCAGATATACCACCAAATGCCTGCATGCGGCCTGGTACCGGTGTTAAAACGGCAATACGCGCTAATGCTTTTTCCAATGGAATATCAAGCAAACATAAACTTGCCAGCACCGCCATCGCATTATATAAGTTAAACATACCCGACAGCGGCACATGCATCACCCCCCGCCCCCATGGCGTATGCACGTCGGCCTGCATACCTTGCGCGGTTGATATCACTGCATCTGCATATATATCCGGCCGCGCATCGCGTTTCATACCATACGTATAAACAGCACCTGATGCAGTGTGCGCAAATTCGCGACCCACTGCATCATCGATATTAATAACGGATGCGCGCGTTTGCATAAATAATTTTGCTTTAGCAGCCGCATACGCTTGCATCGTGCCATGATAATCCAAATGATCACGACTCAAATTAGTAAAAATAGCAATATCAAACTGCAGACCCGCTACCCGGCCTTGCTCAAGCGCATGTGAAGACACTTCCATCGCCACGCTGCGCGCACCCTGCACACGCAAATCAGCCAGCATTTTTTGTAAACTAATCGCATCCGGCGTCGTCAGCGTACCCGCTTGCAAGGCGCCAACAAAACCATAGCCTAATGTTCCAATAACACCGCAAGGCACATCTAAAGATTGCAAACTGCCCGCAATAAATTGACTACATGACGTTTTACCCGACGTGCCGGTCACACCAATTAATTTAACTGGATGCGCAATATTGTCATAATAATACGCAGCTAGCATCGCAAGACGCATTGAAAGTTGCGGAACAGCAAGTAACGGCACAGTGCCACGCCAACGGATATCTATCGTAGCTGCATCAATAAGAACAGCGGCGGCACCGGCAGCAATGGCTGCATCGATAAAAATATTGCCATGCTGTTGGGTGCCCGCAACAGCACAAAACAGTTCGCCCGGACGAATTGTACGGCTATCTTGGCTTAAACCCGTAATGGCAATATTTGCCAGCGCTGCGGCATTATTAAATGTCACACCTGCTTTTGTCATTAATTGGATCAACTGCACTATATATGCCTTATAAGCACTCAATTATGCCAAGATTATAACACGGATTAACCAGCGGGATTACGGCATCGTCATCTTAGCGGGCGTCACTGGCAAGCAATCAAAAAACTGTTTTTCACGCTTAAATTCATTAAGGAATTTAAGTATCTATTACAAAAGATAAGGTAGGGGAACTGAGTCCGCGACAAACTGCATCGGAGTACAGTCAAAATCGATTTATTGCGTATTCTATTTTGAGCTATTAAATGAATACATTGCAAATATAAACCAGCGTTGCAGCCTGACAAAAATTCGCGTACGATTTATCCGTTTTATACTAAGGTTCAATATAATTATTCACCAGATCGGGCTCCATCCGCCCTCACCCGACTGCCTAAGGGTCTGCGCCCCTAAGGCAGCCGACCTCTCCCGCAAGCGGGAGAGGTCGTCAGCGCCGGCAAAAAATGCTCTCTGACGCTGCAAGCTTTTGCTTTTCTCCTCTCCCGCAAGCGGGAGAGGTCGTCAGACGGCGTAGCCGGCTGGCGAGTGAGTGAGCAACTGAGCTATGACTACGATTCAATAATAATGGAACACGGAAAAACACCGCCAATGACAAATAGCACACAAATTGCCCCCGCTGTAGGGCAGAACATTATTTGTCAAAATTTACGTCAATTGATGCGTCAGCAAAATATAACTGAAGCCGAATTAGCACGCCAAACGATGATTCCCCAACCCACCTTACATAAAGTGCTAACAGGTACAACTGCCGACCCTCGCATCTCAACATTGCTGCAACTGGCGACTTACTTCAAAATATCCGTTGATGAATTATGTAAAAGCAAAACTATTTTTAATTTTGAAACAAAAACCCGCACACAAATTATTCCCATTATTTCATGGCAAAATTGCGTGAAAGGAAAAGCGCATCTCGATACGCTGCGTGGTAAAATGTATAGTGATTTCATTACGACCGCGCCGCTAACACCCTACGCTTATGGTCTTGTCAGCAAACCCTCGATGGAACCGCATTTCCCCAGAAACAGTTTATTAATCGTTTGTCCAGACACAACACCGAGCGATGGTGATCTTGTTGTTGTACATTACCGCGGTTCTGAAGAAGCGACACTGCGTGAACTCGTGCTCGATGGCCCGCAAAAACAATTGCTCCCCATCAGCCAAACGGGTCATCCGCATATATTGGATGAAAACGTAACAATACTAGGCGTTTTAATGCAGTCCATGTTTTTGCACTATAAGCAGCTGTAGATATCTTCCGATCTTTGGGTCTGTCACCGTTATTTCTTGCATATTCCTTAGGCTCTGCGCATAAATGCGCAGGGCCTTATGTAGCAGAACCGCTCGTAATCGATTTTTCCAGCACGCCCGCATACACAAATGCACTGCCTTGCTGCTGGCGCGCATAATACAGCGCCAAATCTGCCGCTTCTTCTAATTCTTCTATAGTCTTACCATTCGCCGGATACAAACTGATACCGATCGCAAATGTTGAAGTAATTTGCACATCATTCATCACCATGGGTACGCTAATGACTTTCAAAATTTTCTCAGCGACCGCATCAATAACAGCTTTTTCACACACACCATCTAAGAAAATAACAAAATTACTGCTTACATAACGCGCCACCAAATCAGCATCTTTGATGACTTTTTTTAAATTTTGCGCCACGTATTCTAGATAGCGATCGCCCAACGCATGTCCATACGTATCATTCAATTGCTTAAAATTACTCGTATCGATCAACATCAAGGTTAACCCTGCGCCGACTGCACTGGCTTTTTGAATCGCTTTTTTACACAATTCATTGAAGAACATGCGATTAGGTAAGCCCGTTAAAATGTCATAATAAGCTAATTGATGTAATTGTTTTTCTGTTTTACGAAAATTAACTTCTGTCATCCGCTGCTGATTCACTTCTTGAAATAGATTACTGTTCAATTGTGATAAATGCGCCAATTTTTCGGTGCGCTGCTCAATACGCGCTTGTAATTGTTCTTGCGTCAGCTCAATGATTTCCAATAATGAATTGAGCGCGCCCACCATCTTTGCCAACTCATCCCGTCCATCGACACTGACACGCTGATTAAATTCGCAGCTCTGCTTAATATCAATCACTTGACGACTAACGCGTAGCAAGCGATTTAAGACAAAGTATTTCAATAAATGCCATAATGACAGCAGCTCGAGTATAGCAAGCCCGACGATAATAGATAGAAAATATTTTACCGTTGCCATGCCTTCTTCATAAAGTAGCCGCGGCGCCGACAAGCTATACATCGCAATGGGCTTGCCGTTGATATCGTTCAATAAAGCATATCCGGTAATCATTTTTTTATTAGCAGAAATAACATCGACAGGATGACCCTGTATTAAATTTTGCAACGCATTATGTAAAACTAAATCCCCTTGTGGAAGTGGAAAAGCGTGCAACACCAACGGAAAATGCAACGTTGCCGCAAGATCAGCGATATGGCTTGGCTGAATAAAATATCCCATCAGAATTGAGCCATCTACAGGGCCTGAACCATTGCTTTTTAACACAGCCGAAATCGCAAACACTAAATAACCTTGCGGTGTGTTAACCATACCCGTCCGAACAGGATGATTGAGATCGACACCGCGCAAAACATTTGCGTCATGCAAGGTGGCGACCAAATTGGCGGGAATCGGGATAAATGTTTTTTTATTTATATCATAGTAACGGCCATAATAAAGCTTGCCGTGGGTATCATAAATGAAAATCAGATTGATCTTAGCGTTATCAAATGCGGGCGCTTCCATATTATCATGAATAAATTTAGGCTTTTGGGTAAACATGAAATCATACAACTCATCCCATTGCCCCCAATTATGACTGAGCAAGCTCAATGCACGTTGTAGATTTTTAATGGCATCGCCAGAACGCACAAGATTAGCCTGGACTTGAGAAGTTTCCATCTGACGAAAGCGTGCAGACAAGGTGACGGTGGACGCCACGTACACCAGGGTACACACGATTACCCACATACCAGCGAGAATAAGTAATACTTTCGTACGGAGTTTCATGCTGCATCCTTGCATCGGTAAGCTGAAGCTTCATTATAAGGTAAGTGTGGCGCTACTGGCTAGATTGAGCGTTTTTCAGAATGAATAGTTACTTTGAAACACTGGGTGCAGCGCTAGCGCTAGGCAAGCTGGCCTTGGCACGCTCGGAGAAATAATTAACGGCAGCAATTGCCAAAGTAGAAAAAACCAGGGTTAAGTGAATCATAACCTGCCAATGGATAGCGTTATCCGTTTGCTGGCTCGGATCAATAAAAGTACGTAACAGATGAATTGAGGAAATGCTCACCAATGCCAATGCCAGCTTGACTTTCATACTGCCCGCATTAACAGAATCCAACCACTCTGGCCGATCAGGATGATTTCCTAGGCGCAGAGGCGCCACAAAAGTGTCATAGCCGCCGACAATTACCATAATCAACAAATTAGCAATCATCACCACATCAATAAGATCCAGTACATGCAGCATGATCTGAATATCATTCAATGCTGTGGCATGTGCGACCAGGTTAATTAACTGACGAATAAATAGCCAGGCATATATCAGCAAAATGACAGATAAGCCAAAATATAAAGGCAACTGAAACCAACGACCCATAAAAATAATCTGGCCAAGTTGGCGCTTAATTTGTTCTTGCATTGCATCCATTCCTATATAGAATTTTTAGCTAACTATTCACCGAAATCCGGCACCTTCGTCTTTTTTGATAACCCTTCGTTAAAAATGCGTTTTAAATGCTCATTTACGCGCGTGTAAACTGCGCTTTAAAACGCATTTTTGCAACTTAACAACTGCGCCAAGCCTGTTGCCGCGGCAATCGACAGCGTTTGCGCGGGTATCCCACTAAAATGTATCGTTTTATTATGTCGTTTGGCATAACGTAACCATTCAATCAGCAAGGCAATACCCGCACTACTACAATGCGTTACAGTCGATAAATCAATTTCGATAACAGCTTGCGCTGCTATGAGTTGCAAACTTTGCTGCCAAATATTTGGCACACTAAAAAAATCCAGCACACCGGTTATGCCCAATCTGCCAGCGCCAGCCGAATAAATTGTTGCTTTTTCATTTCGCGCAATCAATGCATCTGTCATTCCGGCGCCTGTGCATTATGCTGTTGCAAAGTTTTAATCACAGTTGCTATATCACCCATCGTCGTAAACTGTTCACGAAAACTTTCTAGCATGCTAATACCTTCCACCGACATATCATACAACTTCCAATCGCCGTGGGTATTGACAACTAAACGATACACCACATTAATAGGTGGGTTACCGTTGGGATGCGTAATCAGACTATTGACTTCGACCGTTTGCTTACCCTGATAACCGCCACGAATCGGATAAAATTTAATTTGCTCGCCTTGATATTGCGCCAGCGCTGACGCATAGGTGTGAATCAACGTATCGGTAAACAATTGCGTAAATTGCGTTTGCTGACTTTGCGTCGCATTACGCCACACATTCGGTGGCAATACGCGGCGCGCCATTTCTGTGGCATCAACAAATGGCAACACATATTGACGCGTTAAACTATAAACCCGCGCTGGATCACTTTGCAGTGTGACTGCATTTTTTGCTAAGCTTTGAATCATATTGTTAGCGACACGACTTAATATCGCTTCAGGGTTATCCGCAGCAACAGCCACGCCACACACGACCATCCCTAACAATAACCCCATAAAGCAACGCAACATTTTGCGCATCATGTGACACTCCCGTTATTTTTTCGATGCAGCCGGCGTCGCCGCACTTGCTGCAGGTTTATGAATGTTAAACAAAAACTGCCCAATTAATTTTTCAAGAATCATAGCAGAATGCGTATATTGAATCGTGCTGCCATTCTTGAGAAAGGTTTCACTATACATCGGCGTCAGCGCAACATAGTTGTCACCCAATAAACCCGACGTCAAAATCGCCGCTGATGAATCATCGGGAATGTGATCCATGTTTGCATCAATGCGCATACTGACCACCGCTTTAAATGTAGCAGGATCCAGATTAATAGCGGTCACTTCACCAATCGTCACGCCATCAATACGCACTGCCGCACGCGGTTTTAATTGGCCAATATCTTCAAAACTTGCTTTTACCATATAGCCTGGCGAACGCATAAAATTGGTCAGGCCGCTCACGCGAAATGCCAACACCAACAAGGCCGCAACTGCTGCCAATAATAATAAACCTACTAATGTTTCAACTATCCGGCGGGACAGCATTACCAACCCCCTATCATCATTGCAGTCAATACAAAATCTAATGCCAATACTGCGAGTGAACCATACACAACCGTACGCGTCGTCGCACGCGCAATGCCCGCTGACGTCGGCTCGGCAAAATAACCTTGATACACTGCGATCAACGTTACCACAAAACCAAACACCACACTTTTCCAAATACCATTGACAACATCAACATGAAAATCTACGGAAGATTGCATGTTTGACCAAAATGCACCGGAATCAAATCCCAACCATTGTACGCCAATCATCCAAGCACCATAAATCGCCGTAACATTAAAAATCAATGTTAATAACGGTAAAGAAATAAATCCACCCCACAACCGTGGCGATACGATGCGTGCGATGGGATCAACCGCCATCATCTCCATGCTAGACAATTGATCCGTCGCTTTCATTAAACCAATTTCAGCCGCCAGCGCTGAACCCGCGCGTCCCGCAAATAAAATGGCCGTTACCACAGGCCCCAATTCACGTAACACACTGAGCGCAACCAACGGCCCCAACTCCATTGATGCGCCGAACTTCACCAGGGTGTGATGACCTTGCAAGGCTAAAACCATGCCAATAAAAAGGCCGGAAACAACAATGATGCTGAGCGATAACACCCCTTCAGCAAAAATTTGCTGCACAACATAATAAAAATTTTTGGTAATGCGCGGCCAACGAAATAAAATGCGATACAATAAAATGCCCGCTTTGCCATACGCTTCAATTAAATTCAATCCACCACGGCCAATATCTGCAATGCGATTGATCATAGGTTAGAATTTCCTTCGCTCAATTCAATAAAATCTGTCGCAAGATCAGGTGCCGGATAATGAAAAGCCACCGGACCATCTGAATTACCATGCAAAAATTGCGCCAATTCGCCGCTGTCATTTTTTTGTAATTCATCCGGCGTACCCGCACCAATGACATTACCACCCGAGATCACATAAACATAATCCGCGATGGAGAGTGTATCAGGCACATCATGCGATACAATAATTGTTGTTAAACCAAGCGTTTTATTTAAATCACGAATTAAACGCACTAACACACCCATGGAAATCGGATCTTGCCCCGTAAACGGTTCATCATACATAATGAGATCCGGATCCAGCGCAATCGCGCGCGCTAATGCAACACGTCGCGCCATGCCACCGGATAATTCGCTCGGCATGAGGTGCCGCGCGCCCCGCAGGCCAACCATTTGTAACTTCATCAACACAATGGTGCGTATCATCGATTCAGTCAGCTGGGTATGCTCGCGCAATGGAAATGCGACATTTTCAAACACACTTAAGTGCGTAAACAAGCCACCGGTTTGAAATAACATACCCATTTGGCGCCGCACGCGATAAAGCTCCGCTTGGCTCAAACGATGAATAATATTGCCATCGACAGACACTTGACCTGACAGTGGTCGTAATTGTCCACCAATCAAGCGTAGCAACGTTGTCTTACCCGTGCCACTGGGCCCCATAATTGCGACGATCTTACCGCGCGGAATTTCAATATTCACGCCCGTAAAAATGGCGCGGCCATTACGGTTGAAGTGCAAATTGTCGATTTTGATCAACGAATCCATGGTGCCTTAACGAATGCAGTGTTGACGGAGCACTAAGTAGTGCGTGCATGGTAATGGGAAGACAACGGAAGTGCAAGTTTTGAAGCTTTCTCTATCGCCATCCACCCATTTTGCGGTAGAATAGCGAGTTTTCTTTATGAGCAAAACTGGATGACTATCGCAACCCCTCAAACAAACATTGCATCAGAAGCGGATAAAATCTGTGCGTTGGCGCGCGCCGTCATCACCAATGAAGCAGAAGCCATCCACAAGCTTGCCGCCCGCATCAACGAAAACTTTGTCAAAGCTTGCCAGCACTTACTGGCCACCCGCGGTCGCATTATCGTCATGGGCATGGGCAAGTCCGGTCATATCGCCAGAAAGCTTGCCGCCACATTCGCGAGCACCGGCAGCCCCGCTTTTTTTATCCACCCTGCGGAAGCCAAGCATGGCGATTTTGGTATGATTACCAAAGATGACGCCATTCTCGCCTTATCTAACTCAGGCGAAACCAGCGAAATTATGGATATTCTCCCCCTCATCAAGCAACTCGGCTTACCCCTGATCACGCTCACGGGTAATCCCAATTCAACATTAGCTACAACGGCCACGGTCAATCTTGATGTCAGTATTGAAAAAGAAGCGTGCCCTCTCGGATTAGCGCCCACAACGAGCACTACGGCCGCATTAGTCATGGGAGATGCATTAGCTGTCTCATTGTTAGAAAAAAAAGGCTTTACCGCTGAAGATTTTGCTTTTTCTCATCCAGGGGGCACATTGGGTCGGCGCTTACTCTTACGCGTCAACGACCTCATGCATATGGCTGATGAAATGCCACGCGTCGCCCCTGACGCTACGCTAAAAACCGTTCTGATGGAAATGACACAGAAAAAATTAGGCATGACCACGATTCTCAGCGACACAGATGAATTGCTGGGCATTTTTACCGATGGTGACATACGCCGCGCTTTCGAAAATGGTATTAATATCAATCAAACGCGCATTCAAGATATCATGACCCGCAACCCCAAAGTCATTCCCGCCACGATGTTAGCAGAAGAAGCTTTACGTATAATGGAAACCTACCGCATTACCGCGCTCATCGTCGCAGATGCGCAGCGCACAGCGCTAGGCGTCGTCCATATGCATGATATTTTGCGCGCCGGGATTATGTAATGAATAGACTGACCCCCATACAAAAACTGCAAGCAATTCGCCTCGTTATCCTCGATGTCGATGGCGTACTGACAACGGGTCAACTGCGTTATAGTGGCGAGGGTGATACCAGCGTACAGATTGATTTCCACGTTCGCGATGGCCTCGGCATCAAATTATTGCAACGCGCAGGCATTGATGTTGGCATTATTACCGCACGCACTTCGCCTGCTGTAACACAACGCATGGCATATTTAGGTGTGCAGCATGTTTTTCAGGGACAACATGATAAAATAGCAGCTTACATACAGCTACGCGATACACTGCAGTTGACTGATATGCAAATTGCTTATATGGGCGACGACTTACCCGACCTACCCCTGCTACACCGCGTGGGATTTTCCGCAACTGTTGCAGATGCTACACCCTTGCTGCACAAAGCGGTTGACTGGATCAGCGAAACAAACGGCGGCCGTGGTGCCGTACGTGAGTTCGCGGAACATATTCTGCAAGCACAAGGTAAATTAGACGCCTTGATTGCCCGTTATTACGAGGTTTAATTATGCTATTAGCATTTTCACGGAATACTTGGTTGATCAGCTTATTATTAATCACAGCAGTATGCTTAAGCATCTGGTCTATCTTGCTGTCACATCAAATAAACAATAACCACCCGCATCATGGTGAAGCGGATATCTTCATGACCGATATTATTGCCACCATTCTCGGTCAAGATGGCGCGCCCACCCTGCGCGTCGTGTCACCTGACCTCATGCATTACAATGACGACAATGCCACGCGCCTCGCCTTGCCGCATGTCACCATTTATCGTCGCTCACCTACGCCTTGGCAAGTAACGTCGCAAACGGCGCTAGCAACCGATGGTTTGCAACAAATCGTCTTTTCTGACAATGTGCAAATCATGCATCCCGCTGACAGTCAGACTGCAGCAACCACTGTGACGACGCATTCACTCACCGTATTCCCCGACACTGAACAGGCGCACACCAACGATCCTGTCACCATTACGCAACCGGATACCAAAGTCTATGGCGTTGGCATGCAAGCAGATTTGCGCAATGGTAACATCCATTTACTGTCAGACACTCGGAGCGTGTATGTGCCAACAGCTTAAGGGACTTTTGCGGTATCCTCTACATAAAATAGGGTATAAGGTTGCGATGGGGTGGGTGTCCTTCGGTCCGAAGCGCAGCTCTCCCTCTCCCCTCATGACGCTCATCTCATGCAGTTTGCCGCGTACTCAGTTCCTCTACC
>VFKI01000017.1 GCA_009885665.1 Gammaproteobacteria bacterium | reverse complement strand
AATGTGGGGGCAACACTCGCTGCATTGCATGGACTGGGTGCGATAACCACAGGTAAACTTGTGTTAATTGCTGGCGGTGTGGGTAAGGGGCAAATATTTTCGCCGCTGTTGCCCATGGTTAAATCCTATGTAAAAACGGTTGTTTTGATAGGTGAAGCCGCGCCACAATTAGCGCAATTATTTAATGCTATCGTGCCGATACAACGGGCGAATTCAATGGCAGACGCAGTGGCTGCTGCGGCGCTGGCAAGTCAGGCGGGTGACGGCGTGTTATTGTCACCCGCTTGTGCGAGTTTAGATATGTTTAAAAATTATGTTGAGCGTGGCGAAATTTTCGCTGCTTGTGTGCGGGCGTTGCCTTAGGGGCTTTGCCCGAATGCCATTACTGAATAGATAACCTGACATCTTGCATCTCACTATGGACTCACAATGCAAACTTTACGCACTGCTTCCACCCACAAAACGCATCTCAGTCACAGTCGTGGCTTTACGACACCGCCTGCTTTATTTGATTACTGGCTGGTTTTTGCCGTATTGGCATTGGCGATTTTTGGTTTAGTCATGGTGGCCTCTGCTTCCATTATGATTTCAGGACAACTCTATCATCAGCCATTTCATTTTTTATTGCGCCAAGCGGGTTATTTGGCGATGGGTGTTTTACTGGGTGCGGTCATCATTCAATTTGATACGGCGCAATGGGAAAAAATGAGCAGTGGTTTACTGATCGCTGTGATGGTGATGCTGCTCTTGGTATTATTGCCGGGCATTGGTCATTCGATTAATGGCAGTCGACGTTGGTTAGCGCTCGGGCCATTAGGTTTTCAAGTATCTGAATTAGCGAAATTGATCACTGTTATTTATATGGCCGGTTATCTGGTGCGTCATGCTGAAGCGATTAAAACAACGCTGGGTGGATTTTTAAATCCGATGGCGTTATTGAGTGTCATTGCATTATTACTTTTGAAAGAACCGGATTTCGGTGCGATGGTTGTCATTTTAGCGACCGCATTGGGTATGATGTTTTTAGCCGGCATGCGCATGCGCCATTTTATTTTATTAATTATCGTGGTGGGCGTGGCTGTCGCTATTTTGGCCGTTGCGGCGCCCTATCGCATGGCGCGACTGACAACGTTTTTAAATCCATGGGCGAATCCATTTGGCAGCGGCTATCAATTAACGCAATCGTTAATTGCCTTTGGTCGCGGCGGTTGGTTTGGTTTAGGGTTAGGAAACAGTATTCAAAAATTATTTTATTTACCGGAAGCCTACACTGATTTTTTATTTGCGGTGATTGCCGAAGAATTAGGATTGATGGGTTTGTTAGCGCTGACGGGTTTATTTATGTTACTGATCACGCGTATTCTTTTGATAGGCCGGCGGGCCCAATTATTAGGCCGACAATTTGCCGGATTATTATCTTACGGTCTTGGATTTTGGTTAGTGATTCAGTTTTTAGTGAGTGTAGGGGTAAATTGTGGCGTGTTGCCGACTAAGGGGCTAACGTTACCGTTGGTGAGCTATGGCGGCAGCAGCATGTTGATGAACTGTATCGCCATTGCATTAATTTTACGGGTAGATTATGAAAACCGTGTATTCTCTACATAAAGTAGGGTAAATGTTGGCGATGGGGGAGTTGTCAGAGGGGGAGAGCGCTATTCTCCCCCTCTGACGCTCGTCAATGCAGTGTGCTGCGTACTCAGTTCCTCTACCCTATCTTTTGTAGTAGATAATAAAATACGTAATGTAAACATGGCGGGTGGAACGTGACAGATATAAAGGGTGGGCGACAACTTTCGCGCGTTATGATCATGGCGGGTGGTACGGGCGGGCATGTATTTCCAGGTCTCGCGGTGGCGCACGCTTTGCGTGAGCAAGGCGTAGCGGTGCGCTGGCTCGGTACGCCCAATAGTTTTGAAGCACAAAAAGTGCCGGCGGCAAATATTCCATTTGATACGATTTCTATTACCGGCATACGCGGTAAAAACTGGCGCACCCAATTACTCGCGCCTTTACGTATTTTACAAGCAACTTGGCAAGCGGCGCGTCATTTGCGACGTTTCAGACCGACGGTTGTGCTTGGTATGGGCGGGTTTGTCAGTGGGCCTGGGGGGCTCGCCAGTTGGTTGTTACGTATTCCTTTAGTGATACACGAGCAAAACGCCTATGCGGGCACGACCAATCGGTTGCTTGCGCGTGTTGCGCGTCAAACGCTGCAAGCTTTTCCGAATACGTTACCGCATGCATTGACGGTGGGTAATCCGGTACGTCCGGCTATCCTAGCCGTTTCCCCGATGATTGCGCGCGATGCGACACCCTTACGTTTATTCATTTTGGGCGGCAGCTTAGGTGCGGCGGCCATTAATGCCTTGCTGCCCGCGGCAATTGCTTTGTTACCGGAAAATATGCGGCCCGAAATACGTCATCAGTCGGGTGAAAAGGATTTTTCTGTTACACTAGGCCGCTGGCAAGCTGTAGGCATTAAAGCAGAAGTTTCTCCTTTTATTGAGGATATGGCGGCAGCCTATCAATGGGCTGATCTGGTTTTGTGTCGAGCAGGTGCGCTGACGGTTGCTGAATTGTGTGCGGCGGGTAGGGGGGCGATACTCATCCCTTATCCTTATGCGACAGATGACCATCAAGCGGCTAACGCGAATTTTATGGTGCGCGCAGGTGCGGCAATGATGTATCGCGAAGCGGGGTTGACGGCTGAGCAATTAGCTGCACTTTTGACTGATTTTATCAAGCAGCCGACGCGTTGCCAGCACATGGGTGAAGCGGCGCGGCGTGTGCGCGAAGTGAATACGGTCGCTGAAATTATCGATATTTGTGAGGAGAAAAGTCGTTGAGTTGGACATTAGAAATGGGACGGGTGCGACACATACATTTTGTCGGCATCGGCGGGGTAGGTATGGCAGGGATAGCTGAAGTTTTATTGAGTTTAGGCTATAACATATCGGGCTCAGATCTTTCCGATAATCACTTAACGCAGCGTTTACGTAGTAGAGGCGCCACAATTTTTGGTTGCCATGCAGCAGAAAATATTGTTAATGCAGATGTGGTGGTGCGTTCTTCGGCGATTGCGCGTGATAATGTTGAATTGATCGCTGCGCGTAATAATCGTATTCCCATTGTGCCGCGCGCCGAAATGTTGGGTGAATTAATGCGTTTTCGTTATGGTATTGCGATTGCGGGTACCCATGGCAAAACAACAACCACGAGTTTGATTACGGCGATATTAGCAGAGGCGGGCGAAGATCCGACTTTTGTGATTGGTGGGCAGTTGAATAGTGCTGGCAGTCATGCGCGGCATGGTGCGGGTCGATATTTGGTTGCAGAAGCGGATGAAAGTGATGCATCATTTTTATATTTAAATCCAATGATTTCTGTCATCACCAATATTGATGCGGATCATTTATCCGCATATGAAAATGATTTTTCAAAATTATGTGATGCTTTTGCGCAATTTATTCGTCAGTTACCCTTTTATGGTTTAGCCGTATTGTGTATGGATGATCCCGTCATCCGTAGTTTGGTGCCGAATATTTCGCGGCCGTTTGTAACATATGGTTTTTCAGCGGAAGCGGATTATGTGGCAACTTCCATTCAGCAACAGGGGACGCGCAGTCATTTTATTGCACGTCGTCCCGATGGGCTCGCCTCTTTGCCCATCGATTTGAATTTACCAGGCGAACATAATGTATTGAACGCGATGGCGGCGATTGCTGTCGCCACGACATTGAAAATACCTGATCATGCCATTCGCATAGCGTTACAAAAATTTGCGGGTATAGGCCGGCGTTTTCAAATACATGGCGATTTTGTTTGTGCGCAGGGTGGCATGATTAAGTTGATCGACGATTATGGTCATCATCCACGCGAAATTGCGGCAACAGTTGCTGCGGCACGGCGCAGTTATCCTGGCCAGCGCTTGGTGATGGTTTATCAGCCGCATCGCTATACACGTACGCGTGATTTATTCAATGTTTTTTGCGAGGTGTTGGGCGCAGTGGATCGCGTGTTGCTGCTGGATGTGTATTCTGCGGGTGAAGCGCATATTGATGGGGCTGACAGTGCGCATCTTGCTGCGCATATGCAAGCGAAGGGTGCGCACGTGCGACATGTGCCGAATGCTAATTCGCTCACAGCCATTTTGCAAGCAGAGTTGCAAGCGGGTGATATCGTTTTGATGCAAGGTGCAGGCAATATTGGCGCGATGGCAGCGCAATTAGCCGCCACCGGCTTGCGTGAAACTTTACCCATCAAGGTGGCATAAAATATGTTCGCGACCGCTATACACGGTAAATTATTAACAGACGCATCGCTTGCCGACTATACCGCTTGGCGCATTGGTGGGCCGGCGGATTATCTATACTTGCCAGCAAATGTCAGTGATTTATGCGCTTTTTTAGCGAGTGTGCCAACGGATATGCCGATCACGTGGTTAGGGCTTGGCAGTAATGTACTCGTGCGTGATGGGGGCATTCGTGGTGTAGTGGTTGTAACGCAAGCCTGTTTGCATACATTGAATATGGAGACCGCTACCACGTTGCGCGCTGAAGCCGGCGTATCCTGTGCGACCTTGGCACGTTTTGCTGCGCGTGCCGGTGTGGCCGGGTTAGAATTTATGGCGGGCATACCCGGCACGATTGGCGGTGCATTGGCAATGAATGCAGGTTGTTATGGTGGGGAAACTTGGCAATATGTTACGGCAGTGGAAACAGTTGATCGGCATGGCAAATTACGGTTACGGCGCGCGGATGATTATGCCCCGACGTATCGCCATGTCGTGCGCCCTGTTGGTGAAGCGTGGTTTGTGGGTGCGCACTTTGCGGGTCAGGCTGGATCACGCGAGACGTCGCTTGCGATCATTCGCGAAATGTTGGCCAAGCGTAATGCCGCGCAACCGACTGGGTTGCCAAATTGTGGCTCAGTGTTTCGTAATCCGCCGGATGATCATGCGGCGCGTTTGATTGAAGCGTGTGGTTTAAAAGGATTTACGATTGGGGGCGCGGCCGTATCGATCAAACATGCTAACTTTATCATCAATCAGGGCACAGCCAGTGCGATTGATGTTGAAAATCTCATTCAGCATATTCAAAAAGTGGTGCAAGACAGGTATGCTGTATCGCTAATACCGGAAGTGTGTATTCTTGGCGAGGGAGATAAAGCATAGATGAACCATGCGCGTCGTATACAACCTAATACCCCACAACGGTGGTTATTTCAATTACGTATTTCGTGGCGCATGCTGATTACGGTCGCAATATTGGCTGTGACGACTTCGATCATGCTGCAATATCGCCATAAGCTGATATTTCCAGTGCGGGATGTTAAGGTCGTCGGTGCAACGCATCTCGATCATGCTGCCTTGCGGCACAGTTTGTTGCCCTTATTAAAATCAGGATTTTTTACATTAAGTCCCTCCGCCATTCGTCAGCAAATTATGCAATTTCCCTGGGTGCGTGATGCCAGTGTGCGACGCGTTTGGCCAAATGGTCTGATTATTTCTGTGATCGAGCATGTGCCGGCGGCACGCTGGAAGCAAACGCGCTTGGTCAGCGAGCAAGGCGAAATTTTTTCTCCCGCGCATTTGCCTGATGGTTTGCCATTGTTGGCAGGACCTGAGGGGAGTCAATTAAAAGTGCTGAACTATTATCGTGATCTTTCTGCGCATGTGCAGCCATTGGGTGCAAAAGTGGCTGCGTTAACGTTAATGCCTTGGCATAATTGGCAAGTTAGGTTGGATAATGGGATAAAATTGAAGTTAAGTGATGAAGAGAGCTTGACTCGCGTCGATCATTTTGTAAAAGTGTACGCGCAAGTCGTCGGTAAGCGGATTGATGAGATAGAATATGTCGATCTGCGTTATGTGGATGGTTTTGCGATTCGTTGGAAAGCAGTTATGTGAAGATAGGTAGGTATATCCTACATAAAGTAAGGTAGATGTTGGCGATGGGGGAGGGCTCACCTCATGCCGTTTGCCGCTCCAAATTTATTTATCTGAGATACTATGCGTTAAGTTAATCTAGGAAATAAAAATTATGGCACCAACGCCAGAAAAGAATTTGATTGCAGCTATTGATATTGGCACGTCTAAAGTCGTGGCATTAGTGGGAGAAATTGCGGATGATGGTAAGTTAACAGTCGTTGGCATGGGGTCGCATCCCTCCTTGGGTTTAAAACGCGGCGTTGTTGTGAATATAGAATCAACCGTAAAATCAATACAACGCGCTGTAGAAACCGCGGAAGCCCATGCAGGTTGTCCCGTCTACTCTGCCTATGTTGGCATTGCCGGCAGCCATATTCGTGGTTTTAATTCACATGGCATTGTCGCCATCAGTGAACGTGAAGTCACTGCAAGTGATGTGGAGCGTGTGATTGATGCGGCGCAAGCAGTGGCTATTCCGGCAGATCAGAAAATTTTGCATATTTTACCGCAGGAATACATTATTGATAATCAAGATTCCATCCGTGAACCCATCGGCATGTCGGGTGTACGTCTGGAAGCCAAGGTGCATATTGTGACGGGTGCAGTTGCTGCTGCACAAAACATCGTAAAATGCTTAAAACGCTGTGGCCTTGAGGCAGCCGATATTGTGTTAGAACAATTTGCGTCCAGCCAATCTGTATTAGCGGAAGATGAAAAAGAGTTAGGTGTATGCTTGATTGATATTGGCGGCGGTACAACGGATATTGCTATATTTACGAATGGCTCCGTGCGTCATACCGCGGTCATTCCTGTCGCAGGTGATCAAGTGACCAGCGATATTGCGATTACTTTTCGTACGCCGGCGCGTAATGCGGAAGAAATTAAGTTAAAATATGGCGCAGCTTTACAAGATTTAGCGGATGCGAATGACACTTTCGACATGTCAACGGCAGGGGCGCGACCTGACCGCACTTTGTCACGCCGCGTGTTGGCAGAAGTGATTGAAGCGCGTTATGAAGAATTATTTCGCCTGGTTGCCGCTGAATTGCGCCGCAGTGGTTTTGAAAATTTAATTCCAGCAGGCATCGTTTTGACGGGTGGCGCTTCTGTTGTACCGGGCGCAGTTGAATTGGCGGAACGTATATTTCATATGCCCGTTCGGATAGGCGTGCCGCAACATGTGGGGGGTTTACCGGCAGTGATGAATAGTCCAGTATATGCGACGGGGGTAGGGTTGTTGTTGTACGGGATGCAGCAGCATGACCATCGTCGCAATCATATTTTGCAGTCCAAGGGAATGTGGGCGCGGATGAAGGGCTGGTTTCAGGGGAATTTTTAAATTACTTTAAATTATTACTAACGGGAAGGGACGCCAGGGAGAGTTAACTATGTTTGAATTAGCAGATGCAACACCTAAGAGCGCAATCATCAAAGTCGTCGGTATCGGCGGCGGTGGTGGTAATGCAGTTGAACACATGATGGCAGCGTCTATCGATGGCGTTGAATTTATATGCGCAAATACAGATGGACAGGCATTACGTAATTCATCCGCTACGACCATTATTCAATTGGGCGAAGCAATGACACGTGGTCTCGGCGCTGGCGCTAATCCAGAAATTGGTCGGCGCGCAGCAGAGGAAGATCATGAACGCATTCGTGCAGCTTTACAAGGCGCGGATATGGTGTTTTTGACTGCGGGGATGGGTGGCGGCACAGGCACTGGCGCAGCGCCAATTTTTGCGCAAATTGCGCGTGAAATGGGTATTTTGACGGTTGCGGTTGCCACTAAGCCCTTTTCGTTTGAAGGTCGGGTGCGTATGCAAGTGGCTGAAGTCGGAATTGCCAGCTTGGGTCAATATGTCGACTCATTGATTACGATCCCGAATAATAAATTGTTATCGGTATTGGGTAAACATGTCACGCTGGTCAATGCTTTTAAAGCAGCGAATGATGTATTGCGCGGCGCGGTGCAGGGTATTGCTGAATTGATCACGCGGCCGGGTCTCATTAATGTTGACTTTGCTGACGTACGTACGGTGATGTCTGAAATGGGTATGGCGATGATGGGGACAGGCGTGGCGTCGGGCGATAACCGTGCGCGCATTGCGGCTGAAGCGGCGATTGCGAGCCCATTATTAGAAGATGTGGATATGACAGGTGCGCGTGGCGTGCTCGTCAATATTACCGCGGGTTCGGATATGTCAATTGGCGAATTTGAAGAAGTGGGCGACGCAATCCGTAGCATTACTTCTGACAGTGCCACGGTGGTGGTGGGTACCGTCATTGATCCAGAAATGCGTGATGAAATTCATGTCACGGTTATCGTTACAGGGCTGGGGCGTAAACAAACAACAGCAGTGGCGGGCGCACAACGGGCGGCAGATACGCTCAAGGCGGACGGCACGCCAGACTATCGTCAATTAGAAAAGCCTGCGGTTGCACGCCGTATTGGCCAGACTGAAGCGATCAGTGGCATGACTGTTACCCATACGCCTGCGCCGCGTACGGTCGTCAATGATATCAATGCTGACCTGAATTATCTTGATATCCCTGCATTCTTGCGCCGTAAGGAAGAAGCTGACGCTTAAAAAATTTGGGAATGGCCTAGTGAAATATCACCATTGGCTCCGCCAATTTTAGGGTATTTTGGGGGGAGAATCGCGATTCTCCCCCCAAGCCCCCCATCGCGAAAAGCCAAAAGACTTTTCTGAGAAGCTAATAATAACGGATATACGTCTCTATATATTATGGTGTGCACGGGCGTTTTGGCCGTGCCGCCATCTGACCATCTGAATAGTGATGGAAATATATCAATTCCGTCGCGCTAATTTTTATGTTACGATGGCGCGGTTATGTATTGATAATGGAATAGTAATGATCAGACAGCGTACGCTCAAAAATGCGATCAAGGCAACGGGCATCACTCTGCATGGCGGTGAACGTGCTGAGCTCACCTTAAGACCCGCGCCGCCTAATACAGGTATTGAATTTCAGCGGGTTGATCTGACGCCTGCCGTTTCTATTCGTGCCACAGCTGAAAACGTTGGCGATACCACGATGTCGACTACGCTGGTGCAAAATGGTATACGTGTTGCTACGGTCGAGCACTTGTTGTCTGCTTTTGCGGGTCTAGGGATAGACAACGCTTATGTCGATATCTCTTCTGCCGAAATTCCTATTATGGATGGCAGTGCTGCGCCTTTTGTTTTTTTAATTCAATCTGCGGGCATCTGCGAACAAAATGTGCCTAAGCGTTTCTTGCGTATTAAGCGTAAGGTGACGGTTAAGCAAGGCGATAAATGGGCCACGCTTGAACCGTATGAAGGTTTTCGTGTTGGTTTTACCATTGATTTTGACCATCCTTTGTTTCGTATGCATAGTAATACGGCAACGATAGATTTTTCCAATATTTCTTATGCTAAAGAAGTAAGTCGTGCGCGCACCTTTGGCTTTATGGCTGAATTTGAAAAATTGCGTGCGATGAATTTGGCGCGCGGCGCTAGCCTTGACAACGTTGTGGCTATTGATGAGTTCCGTGTGTTGAATGAAAGTGGTTTGCGTTATGAAGATGAGTTTGTCAAGCACAAGATTTTGGATGCAATTGGCGATATTTTCTTGTTAGGCTCGAGTATGATTGGCGCTTTCAACGGCTATAAGTCAGGTCATTCGTTGAATAATATATTAGTTCGTGAATTACTCAGTCAGTCAGATGCGTTTGAATATGTTACCTTCGAAGAAGAAGGGGCTCGCGCACCCGTCATGTTTTTTAAGCCGGTATTGGCGACTTAATCTCTGGGTAACCATTCAGCACAATCTTCGAAAAACACCAGCGAGGCCAGATGCAACCTGACTTTGCGCGATGGGGGATTCTTAAGGGGGAGAATCGCGCCCCCACGCCCCCCCATCGCGAAAAGTCAAAAGACTTTTTTGAAAAGCTATAGGCAACACCGTTCATCTTGGCTAATATGCAATAGTGCACCGTGAATAACGGCTACGCCAGAATGCTGCACACTTAATTGCGTCAAACGTTCTTTAGCCGCTGTTGCCTTACCCAAATAGGCTGCGCAAACGCACTCCAATATTAGCAATAACATCAACGCGGTCGGCGCTTGCGGCACTGCCAATAATTGTTGTAAATACACATGCAAATCTGTCAATGCTTGCCGACCTGCTGAAGCTTCTAAACGCCCAATACTGCGCCAAACTTCTGGATGATTTTGTTGATCTTCTAATTGATTGACCCATTGCGTTACCCATGTTTCGAGTGAAAAGGGTTGCGTTTGCTTAACAGTAATTGTTGGATCAGGCGCCAGATTGCGCGTCAATTGACGCGGCGTCAAACTGCCGCGACAATCTGCTGCGAGCAGTTTTTCATCAATACCCGCAAAAGGAATTTTACTTAATTCTACTTTGTCACACTGCGCAACAATGCGTGCCAATTGTTGCAATAACGGTGAATGATCACTTTGTTGATAATGTTTGACTACTTTATCGGCTTCCACCCAGCGATCTTCCCGTGCATACAAGTGAACGATATTGGCAATCAAACGCGCTTCATAACGCTCACGCAACGCTACCGTTAATTGCTCAACCAATGCATCAACTGGGCAATAATAAGTTGCCGTCGCACCTAAAGCCGTCAACCAAACGCGTGATTTCCAGCGTTCTAATGGCGGATTAGGACTGAGAGAAATCGCCGGCACTAATGTGTCAATATCAAAAATACCATTGGTTTTTGCTAGAAATTTTTTAACAGCGCGCTGTGTTGCATGAGCCACTTTTTCTGACTGCGTTGTCATAGAATTATTATGCAGTCTATAATAATACAGAATCGATTCAACCAGCACGGCACGTGTCTGTGCCGCCATGCGTATCCACATATCAAGGTCTTCCGCATGACTCAAGGTGACATCATAAGCGCCCACGCGCCGCGCCAGCGATGCACGATATAAAAATGACGCATTACCGGTATGACGCAACAACAATGTCGGCAAATCAAAATGCAAATCACGATTCACAAATAGAATTTTACCATTATCATCCATGCCCGCATAAAAACTACAGGCATAACCAATATCCGCATGACTGCCCGCTAATGCCTTGACTAAACTTTCCAGCCAAATGGGTGTCATAATATTGTCAGCGGATGTCCAAGTCCAATATTCACCGCGCGCTATGGCAAAGCCAGCATTCAATGCCGCTGGCAATCCTTGATTTTGTTGGGAAATAATTTTGATGCGCGGGTGATTCAGCTTCGCCAGCACCTCGGGCGTTGTATCTGTTGAACCATCATTCACAATAATAAGTTCAAAGTCAGCATATGTCTGGCTTACTAGACTTTGCAACGCACCGACTAGATAGTGACCTTGGTTATAGACGGGTAAAACAACACTCACTTTGACCGATTCGGTTTGTTGTGCATCCATCATAGACATCCTTTTCTATGTGAGTTTAACGGAAAACGCCTTTTTTGCTTTTTTCCGCCTATCAAACATAGCACGGAATAACAACATGATTCAATAAAATTGTGATTCAAGAAAATATCTAGAACTTATCTCAGCTTAATCGCTTTTTCGACCGTTTCTGCTGCAGAAGCTTGCGACTGAGCATCCGCTGCGTTCGCAGCCGAAAGATTAAAAAATGCCTGTCTTGCACTAGAAAGTAAACGATCTGTTGTCGGCAACCAATTTCCTGCTAAACGCTGCGCACTGGCCGCGCCTGTTGCTACCACTTTACAAAAATCATCCCACGGATTTTCTTCGGCTGAAACATGTTTTGCGGTCAGCCTTGTCCTAAAGATCCATTCACGTGTCAGGTTTTCCATGGTGCATCTATCTGCCAATTGCTTCCCTGGCGGCGTCAGCGTCGCTCTCAATTGATGCTGACTAAAATCAATATGCGTTAGAAAAACGTCAAATTCGTCGTCCAGTGGCACGCTGATCGATACGCCGCGCTCATCGGGCAAAATGCGATAAACACCATACCCTTCATGTTCAAAACGCTCACCCGGTAAATCCGCCAGCAAGTCATAAGGCGTAATATCAAGCGTAACAGCAGGCAACTCAGGTAACAAACAATGCCAACTGTTCTTGTCAAGACTAAATAAAGGATGTGCAAAATGCGCATCTGCTTTAACTAAATTTTCTTCTATTTTACAATTAAAAGTGAGGTTAGCTGGCTGCGCCCCTGTATATAGCATATCCAATATAGGCAAAGCGAGTAGCGCGCGCTCTTGTCGTGTCATGTTCAAATCTAACCAGGCATATTTTTTCAGCACAGGAATGGCGCTTGCTAAACGCGTCAAATCTTCACGCATCGCTTCCTGTGTTTTCGCTAAAGGCGGCAGCACATCGGCTGATTGAAAAATTGCGACTTGCGCTTCACATAATAATTCAGCCAACCGATCAGCGAGATGCTCAGAAGAAAGCCCAAGTACCGCAGGGGTTAAATAAATAGCATGATCGTTTGCATCATAATATAAAGCTTCTGCATTTTCCGGCATAATGTTAGCTATGAGAAAAGTCAGCTGAGCCCCAGAGATTCTTTTTGTCAGGCTAATATATATTTTTAGATGCGGAAGTGACGCTTGGACAAGCTTTAAAAACGCTGTAGCCAGTGCATGATTAATTTCCTCACTTTGCGGATGGTTAGGCTCTGCGCATAAATAACTTTTACACCTTGCATCCCATCATGGCATCATCTATAAACGTTCCTCAGTCGAAAAACCTCGAAATACTTCAGTATTCCTGCGATTTT
>VFKI01000180.1 GCA_009885665.1 Gammaproteobacteria bacterium | reverse complement strand
GCCCGAAGGGTGAGCCTCCAAGGAAGGAGGCGAGTCTATCCCCCATCGCGTAAGGTCAGGTTGCACCTGGCCTCGCTGGTGTTTTTCGAAGATTTTGCTGAATGGTTACAAGTTAAATTTAAGCCAGCCGCGTTGATATATGGCATCTATATTTTTTGCCATCTTACCTTGAATCCTTTATCGCCTAACCGTAATTCGACCTCATCGCCCGCGTCAATCGTAATACAACCGACGGGTGTGCCGGTAAAAATAATATCGCCAGGGCAGAGCGCGAAAAATTGGCTGACATAATGAATTAAAAAAGCCGGCGGGTATAACATATCGGCGGCAGCCGCTTGCTGTGCGCAAACGCCATCACGATGCAAGCTAAAAGACGTGGCGTGCCAGTCGGGCAAGCTGGCAACATCGCGCCACGGGCTCAAAATAGCGGCGTCAGCAAAGACTTTGGCAGTCGTCCACGGGTGCCCTAATTTTTTTAATTCGCGCTGTTTGGCGCGTAGTGTCATATCGAGACCGACACTGATGCGTTTAATAAAATCTAGCGCATTGCGTTCATCGATATGCTCACCCGCTTTGCCGACTTCCAATACGAGCTCACATTCTGGCACGATTTCGCTATCTTGCGGCAAACGTGCGTGTATTGTCTGCTGCCAGTCAGTGGCTTGGGTTAACACGCTTGGCGGCTTAAGGAAAATAACGGGTTTGTCAGGTTGTGCTTCACCTAATTCGCGTGCGTGATCAGGGTAGTTTTTGCCGATGCCGATGATTTTGTCCATGGTGTTGTTCGCGTTTATTATGTAAAGGCAAATGATAGCATAAGGTAACTATTCAGATGGCTACTCGGGCGAAGCCCTCGTCACGCCACTTAAGGGGAGAATCGCGATTCTCCCCCTTAAGGATCCCCCATCGCGTAAAGTCAGGTTGCTTCTGGCCTCACGGGTGTTTTTCGGAGATTGTGCTGAATGGTTACAGCATAAGTATAAATATGCCGTATAATGCCGTGAATTGGGCGAATCAATTGGCACGCTCATTGAGGGAGGTTAGCAATTATGACTCAGCCGCTACCATTGGTGTTATCTGCGTTTAGTCATTGCCTCGCGCCACGACCACGTGCGAGTCATAAGGGGGATTTCGGTCACGTGTTAATTATGGGTGGCGATGTCGGTTATGCCGGCGCCGTACGCATGGCAGCAGAAGCGGCGTTGCGCGTGGGTGCAGGCTTAGTCAGTGTAGCAACCCATCCCGCCCATGCCGTTACGGTAAATCTTACGCGTCCTGAGATTATGGCGCATGCTGTCGTGCGGCCGCGTGATTTACTGCCATTACTGGCAAAAGCAACGGTGATTGTTGCGGGGCCCGGTCTAGGGCGCTCGCGTTGGGGGCGAATGATGTGGAAAGTCATTCGTGCTATCGTGCAGCCGATGGTATTAGATGCGGATGGTTTGAATTGGTTGGCGGAATTTCCATTACATCGTAATGATTGGATTTTGACGCCGCATGTCGGTGAAGCAGCGCGATTGTTGCAAAAAACCACGGCAGCGATACAGCAAATGCGCGAAGCCTCGGTGGTCGCGTTGCAGCAACGCTATGGCGGTGTGGCGATTTTAAAAGGGGCGGGCACGCTGGTTGCGACGGCGGCAGGCGAGGTGGCAATTTGTCAGGCGGGCAATCCAGGTATGGCCAGTGGTGGCATGGGTGATGTGTTGAGCGGTGTGCTGGGTGGATTGTTGGCGCAACGAATTTCTTTGGAAAATACAGCAAAACTTGGTGTGTTATTACATGCAACAGCTGGAGATAGGGCTGCGGCGGCGGGCGGCGAGCGCGGCTTGCTGGCGACAGATTTGTTGGTTTTTTTACGTAAGTTAGTGAATCAAGGTTGAGATAATGCATAAAATATTTATTACCATTTTTATTTTTGCAGGGTTAGTCGGTTGCAGCAGCATGGCGCCTACTATGCCGCAAATTGGTGCGAATTCACCATCGGGTGGTAACAATCGCATCCATTTTACCGCGCCTGCGGATACCCATTGGCTGCCGGTTAAAGTAACCCAAGATACCCAAGGCTATATGCAAGTTTGGCAAGATAAAAGCGTGAACGCGGCGCATGATCAGGGAATGTATATCTCATTTGTATTGAATTTACATGAACCTTTGATGAAGACGATGCAAACGGTCGCAAAAGGTGCGCGCGATTATTATCGCGAAAATCATATTCATGTCAAAGTACAAGCGCATGTCGTGACACGGCAAGCTAATCAGCAAGTATTTACTTTAAATGTGTTGGGACAATGCAAAGCGGCCAATACGTCGCGTTGGGAAGTGTTTCATTTGTTTAATCAAGCCGATGGTCAATATGCATTGGTCTATCATGCCGATCCGTGTAAAGTGCCGGCGGCAACACGTGCTGCGATGCAAAGCGTGGTGGCGGCGGCAACAATTGTGCCGTTAAATACAGAAAAAATGTAATGACAATGCCGGACAAACGTAACCCGCTATTTTTCATTGCGAATGAAACCGCGATGCACGCATTTGCTGCGCGCATTGCTGATGCGTGCGCCGACGGTGTGGGAGCAGTGATTTTTTTGCAGGGTGAATTGGGTGCAGGCAAAACCACATTTGTGCGTGGTTTTTTGCAGGCATTGGGATATCGTGGCCATGTCAAAAGTCCAACGTATACTTTATTGGAACCTTATGAAATCGAAATCGGCGCAGTTTATCATTTCGATTTATATCGTATTGCGGATCCCGCTGAATTGGAATATATGGGGTTGCGCGATTATTTTGCGCCGGGCAACATCATTTTATTAGAATGGCCAAGCTGTGGTGCGGGTATGTTGCCGACAGCGGATATTACCGTGCAAATTGATTTTACCGATAGCGGTCGTTTAGTCGCGGTGAGTGCGCAAACAGTGCGTGGCGAAGATATGTTACAGAAAATGTAGGATTGAATATGGCAGTGCGTATAGAGCGCTTGGATGATGTTTTGTCTAACCAAATCGCGGCAGGCGAAGTGATTGAGCGTCCGGCGTCGGTTGTCAAAGAATTATTGGAAAACAGTTTGGATGCAGGCAGTACGCGTGTTGATATTCAAATTGATAAAGGTGGCACAGCGCTGATTCAAGTGAGCGATAATGGCGTTGGTATTCATGCGGATGATTTATTATTGGCGTTGGATCGACATGCTACAAGTAAAATAAAGGAAAATGCTGATTTGGAGCGAATTAACACCTTGGGTTTTCGCGGTGAAGCGCTTGCCAGTATCAGTTCCGTTGCCCGCCTTAATCTCATTTCAGCGGTGGCGGATGCGACAGCATGGCAGGTGGCAGCAGCAGGTGCAGATGTGGCGCCGCGCGTGTTGCCGGCGGCACATCCACAAGGGACAACCGTGAGTGTGCGCGATCTTTTTTATAATACACCGGCACGGCGTAAATTTTTACGTACTGAAAAAACCGAATTTGAACATATCGATGAATTGGTTAAGCGGATTGCGTTAGCTGCGCCTGAGGTCAGTTTTACTTTAAAACATAATCAAAAAGTCGTGCGGCACTATCGCGCATCGCTGAGTGATGCTGAGCAAGCTGAACGGGTTGGCAGTTTGTGTGGGAGTGTATTTGTTGAAAATGCATTGAAATTTAGCGTTACTGCCGCAGGCATGACATTGTCGGGCTGGATGGGGCTGCCGATTTTTACGCGCGCGACAACGGATTTGCAGTATTTTTATGTCAATGGACGTATGGTACGTGATCGCGCGGTGAGTCATGCGATTCGCATGGCGTATCGTGATGTGATGTATGGTGATAGACATCCCGCTTATGTCTTGTTTTTAACCGTGCCGGCGGATGCGGTGGATGTCAATGTGCATCCGGCTAAATCAGAAGTGCGTTTTCGCGATAGTCGTGTCGTGCATGATTTTGTACGCCGCGCATTGATGGATCAATTGGCTGCGTTGCGTCCGGAGCGGCAAGCGTTTGCTTTTACGCCGCCGGCGATGCCGCCGCCGCCACCGTCGCCGACGATGCCGATGTTATCCGCACGCCCGTTTGCTGTTGGCCAAACATTACCGTTATCCATGCCGAGCGAGGCAACGCATATTGATACAGAAACCGGTGAAATTACTTTTGCAGCGACAATGCCGGCAGTTTTGGCGATGCCAGTGTGCGCGCCGTTAGTCGATGTCGGTGAAGTGCCGCCATTAGGATTTGCCTTGGCGCAATTAAAAAATATTTATATTTTAGCTGAAAATACCACGGGTTTGGTGATGGTGGATATGCATGCGGCGCATGAGCGCGTGTTGTATGAGCAATTTAAGCAAGTGTGGCATAGCCAAAAAAATAGTGCGCAACCTTTGTTGGTGCCGTTGCAAGTGGCGTTGCGTGAGCGTGAGGTCGAAAACCTATTGGAACAGGCTGACATATTGCAGCGTTTGGGTTTGCAATTGGAGCGTTTGGGGCGAGAAACAGTCGTCGTGCGGACCTTGCCGAATTTGTTGCAGGAAAAGCATGTGGTGCAATTAGTGCGTGATATCGCGGCGGATTTGTTGCAAGAAGATAAAGCGGATCGTATTGAAACGCATATTGAACATGTGTTGGGTACGCTGGCGTGCCGCGCGGCAGTACATGCGCGTCATCAATTGAGTGTGCCAGAAATGAATGCATTATTGCGCGCGATGGAGCGTACGCCGCATAGTGGCCATTGCAATCATGGTCGCCCGACAGTGAAACAATTTTCATTTGCGGAATTGGATAAGTTTTTTTTGCGGGGTCGGTAAATTATATAGTATCTCAGATAAATAAATTGGAATAGCTCACATTCAATCGCAACACTGGCTTCGCCAATTTAAGGGTAAGCCGGGGGGAGAATCGCGCTTCTCCCCCCGGAGCCCCCCATCGCGAAATGCCAAAAGATTTTTCTGAGAAGCTATAGCGGCATTGTAACGCCGGCAGGGAGGATAAGTCGATCATATAAACGCAGACTCAATAGGATGCCGCTATAAAGCGTCGGTTACCATACTGCCGGCGCAAGCAATGCGTAATGTTTCATGATGGGGTTGATGATTTGCCAGCTGCCGGCTTCTTTTTCAATTGCATCTTTTTCTTGTAATCCTGCTAATGCGGCTATAACGGAGCTGCTGGTCATTTTGAGATCAAGCAGTGTTGCTTGACCGGTTAATGCGACTTCAGGGGCGTGCGCAATTTTTTGTAAGACTTTTTTTTGGCTTGGTGAAAGACGTGTGATTTCTTGTATTGTATCGCTGCGGTCTTCGTCTAAAGTATCGTTCCAAGCTTTTTCGGCGATGGCTAGGGTCGGTAATTTTTTGCCGGCATACGCCCAGATGCGATCGCACAATTTGTTGACATAATAAGGGTGTCTTTCTGTGACCAGTAAGATCATGTATAACACTTTTTCGTTTAATGCTTGCTTCCAGGTGAGCTGGGCGGCATGTTGAATATGTCGGCGGTAATGTGCATCCGAAATGCGTGTCAAGGTTATTTTCCAGCATAGCTTGTAGAGTGGTCGGCTTTTATCTTCGAACATGGTCTTTAGCATGTTGCGGTTGCTACCAGAAAAAATAAACGTGAGATACTTGGTTTTTTGTGCCACATTGCGAATGGCTGCCTCAATGCCGCTACCTGCAGAAACAAGGCCGACATTTTGAAATTCATCCATCAATAGTACGGCGCGCTTATTTTTTTCAGCCAATAATTTTTCCAGCAGATTGAGGGCTTCCTGTACGCTGCTGGCTGGATCAGTATGTGGTTCAGGTGTGAGGGTAAGGTGAAGAGAGGGTGCGCCTATATCGAGGCGTGGTCGTAAGTCGCGGACATATTTTTTAATGGAAGTGAGCAATCGGTCGATTGAGCCTAGAGCGCTGCCAATTAATGTCACAACGGCGGTTAAAATATAAGCTTCTACGGCTTTTTCATTGCTGGCCATATAAAAGTCAGCTTCAACATAAGGGAGTTTGCTGTGTTTCAGAGCGCGCAATGCCAAGCTTGACTTGCCGTAACGACGCGTCGCCATGATCAGGGTGTGTTTGCCATGCAAAAGATTTTCCGCTAATAAATGGGTTTCTTCGGTGCGGTTGCAAAAAGCATTTCCAGCAGCGATGCCTAGCGGGAAGTGGTCTCGCGCATGTGTGGCTTGTGAATTTTGGATGTCGGTGTGCATTGCGCTATATTAACACGTAACTTTGTGACTCACAAGATTGTGACTCGTAAGTTTGTGACTCACAAGATTGTGACTCGTGAAAGTGTATGCCCTATATAAAGTAGGGCAACGCTGTTTTGCAAGCAATCATTAGGCTCTGCGCATAAATAACTTTTACACCTTGCATCCCATCATGGCATCATCTATAAACGTTCCTCAGTCGAAAAACCTCGAAATACTTCAGTATTCCTGCGATTTT
>VFKI01000186.1 GCA_009885665.1 Gammaproteobacteria bacterium | reverse complement strand
AATTGATGAAAAAGCGGAGCATACACAGAAGTATGTGAGCATTTTGAAGCAATTTTTCGCAAAAGATTGGCCAAAGATGGCCGTTCGCCTAAGGTACCTGAACAGTTACCAATTGGCGGGTTGTTATCTCACAGCGCGCCGTTAAATATTATTGGCTGATTTTCCAAGAACCATCGGGTTGACGGCAAGCATGTCCGTAGACTTGTTGCTGTTTGCCGGCCACGGTAGCGGTTTGGATGTATTCGCGGCAATAGCCATGATGGCGGTGGCGCTTTGGTGCGGCCGCAGGCAAGACGGTGTAATGCGTGCCGGTGTTTTGGTTATACCAGCTGCTTTGTTGTTGGCTCTGGAGTGCTTGTTGCATTTGTACGCGATCGGTGTTGTCCATGTTTTGGCCGATGGCGTGACCGAGGAAGCCGCCAGCTAATGCACCTGCGCCGATGGCGAGGATTTGGCCGCTGCCCTTGCCAAATTGGCTGCCGAGTAAGCCACCGATGACGGCGCCAGAACCGGTGCCGATGTCGGCTTTAGAGGCATCGCAGCCGGCCAAGTTGAGTGTGGCGGCGGTAAGGACACATGCGATAACTAATTTTTTCATAAAACAAAACCTCAATAATTGTTTGAAAGTTGGCATTCTATACTGGTGGTTAACATTGCGCTAGTCAGCGAGGTGCGGCAGAATGGATTTTATCTTATTCTGGAGTGGCCTATTATATGGATTATGTTATCCCGTGCGCTGAGTTGTGGGTAGGTGAGTACAGTCTTTCGGCGGATAAAGCGCAGCTTGATTTGAATTATCTTTATGATTTACTTTGTACGCCATCCCTTCATTCCACCGGCTTGCCGCCAGAACGTTTCGCGCTGGTTGTTAGAAATTCGGTGTGTTTTAATGTCCATCACGCCGGGCGCCAAGTCGGGTTCGCGCGCGTTGTAACCGATTTTACTGAATTTGCTTCGATGTGGGATGTCTTTATTGACGAGCCGCATCGTGGTCGGGGGTTGGGCAAGCAGTTGGTGGAGTATATCTTACAACATCCGCAATTACGCGGTATTTTCCGTTGGTTTTTAATGACCGAAAATGCCCATGGCTTGTATCAAAAATTTGGATTTCGTTCGGAAAGTTGGAATCCGTGGGTGATGATGCGCGTCGCGAAATAAATGAGGCTAAAAAATCCTCAAACTGCTGAAGACTTTTTAAGCTAGGATTTAATCAAAGCATTGATTAATAAGTATTTTTTTATTTTCCAGGAGGGCTGTCTGTTGATTGACGTAACGTTAGACGCCAACTTTCAGTCGCTCCCAATAATTTTCATATAATGCAAATGTTTTATCGCCAACATCGGTTTGAAATTCACCGCGTGCCAGTACGGTTTTCGATGGATAAAGCGCTGGGTTGTTGCGGGTAGTGGCGGGTAAAGTTTTTTGCGCAGCAAGGTTGGGGGTTGCGTAGCCAATGTTGAGGCTGACGGCGCGCGCGATATCGGCGCGCATGAGAAAATTAAGGAAGCGATAGGCGTTTGCTTTGTGCGGCGCACTTTTTAAAATAGTCATGCTATCCACCCAGATTTCGAATTTGCCGGCGGGAATGATAAAGGCGAGCTGATCGTTTTCGGGTTGTGCACTGGTAAGGTCGCCATTCCACGCCATGCCGGCCAGCGCATCTTTATCTATCAAGATTGATTTGATTGCGTCGGTATTAAATAAGCGAATATTGGGCATCATGCGTTGTAACGTATGCCAAGCGAGGCGAATGTGTGTTGGATTCGTATCATTAATAGAATAACCCTGCATTAATAACGCCATGGAAAATGCTTCGCGTGGATCATCGATAATCATGAGCTGATTATGATATTTTTTTTGCAATAAGTCGCGCCAGCGCGTTGGTGTTTGTGCGTGGTATGCGTCACGATTGGTAAATAAGCCGGTGATGCCCCATATGAACGGCACATTATAAAGATTGCCTGGATCATAGTTTTGTTGGCTAAACCAAGGATCGATATTTTTTAGGTTGGGCAGTTGGCTGCGATCGAGCTTGACCAACATGCCCTCATTGCGCATGCGTTGGACATAATAGCTGGAAGGCTCGACGATGTCATAGCCGGGATTTTTGCCGGCGCGTAGCTTGGTATACATAATTTCATTGCTATCATACGAGGTGTAGTTGACGTTGATCCCTGTTTCATTTTCAAATTGTTCGATGACACTGGAGGGAATTTCTTGCGACCATGTATAGACATTTAAAGTGTTGTCATCATTGGCAAAGGCGGGGAGGGTGAGCAGCGTAAATAGGAAAAAAAGCACCATGTCGAGCACCCGCCAGTGGCAGGTGAAAAGATTTCGCGTTGGAGACGATGTCTCGCTGGCCATGTGAACCCGTTATAAAAGCGCGTTACCTGATTATGCTAATAAGCCGAGGGAAATGTCTATACCTTCTCGAAAAAGTCTTTTGACTTTTGCGATAGGCTATTCCAATTTACTTATCTGAGAAGCTATGTAACTATTCAGCAGGTGTCAGATTTTGCAGAAAACGGTCGGATTTGAGCTGTCAATGCAGTGTGCTGCGTACTTCAGTTCTTCTACCCTCTCTTTTGTATATGCGCATTTTGAAGCACAGTCGCAAAAGATTGCTCAAAGAGGGCTGATCCTGAAAAATTACGAAGCTATAGTGGGGCGCTCTTATGAATAACATTTATCTCTACCTTTTAACTGGCGCGTGTGCCGGCGCGTTATCTGGCTTATTTGGCATTGGTGGCGGCGTCATCGTCATTCCCGCGCTCGCGTGGATTTTTGCACACGAGGGGTTTGCGCCTGATAATGTGATGCATATGGCGGTGGCGACATCGCTGGCGGTGATGATTATGACGACGCTATCCGGCGTGATAGCGCATCATCGTCAGCAAACGGTGCGCTGGGATTTTTTTTCCGGTATGTGGCTATTGCTTATTATTGGATCCGTGCTGGGCGTGGCGCTGGCACGTTTTTTACCTGCGGCGACATTACGCTTATTTTTTGCAGCGTTTCTCTGTTATGTTGGCCTGCGATTATTTTTATCAAAATACGCAGCGCAGCAACGTGCTGTATCACCCGCTGCGTGCAGCTTACGTTTCATCAGCTTGCTGACGGGCACGCTAGCAGGTATTCTGGGCATCAGTGGCGGGGTGGTGTTGGGGCCGTTCTTTTTGCGTCATGGTTTTAGTGTGGCGGAAGCGGCGGGTACCTCCATCATTTGCGGTTTTTTGATTGCGCTCAGTGCGACGGCGAGTTTTTGGTTGATGGGCTTACATTTGCCGCATGGCGTAAGCTATCTTTATTGGCCGGCATTTTTTAGCGTGGCGGTTGCCAGTGTCATTGCTGCGCCCTTGGGTGCGCGCTTGGGTAAAATTGTACCGCGTGAAATGTCGCGTTGTGTGTTTGCCATATTGTTATTTGTTATTGCGGGCACCCTGTTTTTTTAAAGGTCGAGATCATGTTAGCGTATCCAGATATCAGTCCCATTGCATTTCATTTAGGTCCTTTGCCTGTGCATTGGTATGGTTTGATGTATTTATTAGGCATTGGATTGGGTTGGGTGTTGTTGGCGTGGCGCGCGCAGCAACCCACGCGTGGTTTTGCGCGAGCGGAAGTGGGTGACATTATTTTTGCGGTGGCGCTCGGCGTTATTTTAGGCGGCCGATTGGGTTATATGTTTTTTTATAACTTTTATACAACGGTGCACGCGCCGTGGAAAATTTTCTATCTCTGGGATGGTGGCATGTCGTTCCATGGGGGGTTGTTGGGCGTTATTATTGCCATGTACTGCTACGCCAAAAAACATCAGCATACATTTTTGACGTTAACCGATTTTATTGCGCCGGTCGTGCCGCTTGGCTTAGGGGCGGGTCGTATTGGTAATTTTATCAATGGCGAATTATGGGGCAAAATTACCACCGTGCCATGGGCAATGGTGTTTCCCACGGGCGGGCCATGGCCGCGCCATCCGTCGCAGCTGTATGAATTTTTATTGGAAGGTGTTTTGTTGTTTATCATTTTATGGGGATATTCCAATAAGCCGCGGCCATTGGGTGCGGTGTCAGCGATGTTTTTGATGTTTTATGGCTACTTTCGTTTTTTTGTGGAATTTTTTCGTGTACCCGATGCGCAGATCGGTTATTTAGCCTATGGTTGGTTAACGGAAGGTCAGCTGTTGTCGCTGCCGATGATTATGATAGGCGTCGGCATGCTCGCATGGGTGTATAGGAGACAGTAAGGTATGCAGCAATATCTTGATTTTTTAAAATGTATTCGTGATGCCGGCGTTGAAAAAAAAGATCGCACTGGCGTGGGTACGCAAAGCATTTTTGCGTATCAAATGCGGTTTGATCTTTCGCGCGGGTTTCCGTTAGTGACCACTAAAAAATTATCGCTGCGTAGTATTCTCTATGAATTATTATGGTTTTTGCGTGGTGACACCAATATCCGTTACTTGACGGATAATCGCGTGACGATATGGAATGAATGGGCGGATGAAAAGGGTGACTTAGGCCCGGTGTACGGCAAGCAATGGCGTGCGTGGCAAACGGCGGACGGTGGCAGTATTGATCAAATCAGCCAGTTAGTAGCAGGCTTGAAAAATAATCCTGATTCGCGTCGTCATATTGTCAATGCGTGGAATGTCGGCGAATTATCTAAAATGAAACTACCACCATGTCATTTGTTGTTTCAATTTTATGTGGGGAATGGCAAATTATCGTGCCAGCTCTATCAGCGTTCAGCGGATGCGTTTTTGGGGGTGCCGTTTAATATCGCTTCGTATGCCTTGTTGACGCATATGTTGGCGCAGCAGTGTGATTTGCAGGTAGGTGAGTTTATTTGGACGGGCGGCGACTGCCATATTTACCAAAATCATTTTGAGCAAGTGGATTTGCAGTTAACCCGTACGCCGTTTGCTTTGCCGCAATTAGTGATTAAGCGGCGCCCTGCCACGCTTTTTGATTATGTATTTGAAGATTTTGAAATCGTCAATTATGTCGCGCATCCGCATATCAAAGGTGCGGTTGCAGTGTAGTTTTATTGCGTTATTTTTACAGTGACCTTAGACCCTGCGCATAAATAACTTTTACACCTTGCATCCCATCATGGCATCATCTATAAACGTTCCTCAGTCGAAAAACCTCGAAATACTTCAGTATTCCTGCGATTT
>VFKI01000041.1 GCA_009885665.1 Gammaproteobacteria bacterium | reverse complement strand
TTATAGAGGATGGATTTATCATGGCAAAAGCAGTATTTGAGCGTAAAAAGCCACATATGAACGTGGGCACCATCGGTCACGTCGACCATGGTAAAACCACTTTGACCGCAGCATTGACAACATGCATGTCCAAGAAATTTGGCGGCGAAGCAATGGCGTATGACCAGATTGATAAAGCGCCAGAAGAAAAAGCACGTGGTATTACGATTGCAACCGCGCACGTCGAATACGAAACCGACAAGCGTCACTATGCGCACGTCGACTGCCCAGGACACGCCGATTACGTGAAAAACATGATCACCGGTGCCGCGCAGATGGATGGTGCGATTCTAGTTGTGTCAGCTGCTGACGGCCCTATGCCGCAAACACGTGAACACATTTTGTTGGCACGTCAGGTGGGCGTACCTTACATCGTTGTCTACTTGAATAAAGCAGACATGGTGGATGATGCTGAATTGTTAGAATTGGTAGAAATGGAAGTGCGTGATTTGCTGACCAGCTATGATTTTCCGGGTGATAAGACACCGATCATCGTCGGTTCTGCATTAAAAGCGTTGGAAGGGGATGAATCTGACATCGGTATTCCGTCTATCTACAAATTAACGGCGGCGATGGATGATTACTTTCCACAACCAGAACGTCAAATTGACAAGCCTTTCTTGTTGCCTATCGAAGACGTATTCTCGATTTCTGGCCGTGGCACCGTGGTAACCGGTCGTGTTGAGCGTGGTATTGTTAAAGTGGGCGAAGAAATTGAAATCGTGGGTCTGAAGGCAACCACTAAGACCACGTGTACCGGCGTGGAAATGTTCCGTAAATTGCTCGACGAAGGTCGTGCCGGTGATAACGTCGGGGTGTTGTTGCGCGGTACGAAGCGCGAAGAAATTGAGCGCGGTCAAGTATTGGCGAAGCCTGGCTCCATTACGCCGCATACCAAGTTTGAAGCTGAAGTCTACGTATTGTCGAAAGAAGAAGGCGGTCGTCATACGCCATTCTTTAAAGGCTATCGTCCACAGTTTTATTTCCGTACCACAGACGTAACCGGTGAATGCCAGTTGCCAGAAGGTGTGGAAATGGTTATGCCTGGCGACAACATCAAAATCGTTGTTCAGCTTCTCAACCCAATCGCTATGGAAGATGGTTTACGCTTCGCTATTCGCGAAGGTGGCCGTACCGTAGGCGCGGGTGTGGTGACAAAGGTTCTGGAATAGCAATAGCCGGCATTCCGCACCAAAGTATTTTTTGTATAAATCGAGGCGAAAACAGGTTTTAAAGCGCAGTTTACATACACGTAAATGAGCATTTAAAACGCATTTTTAACGAAGAGTTATCAAAAAAGACGAAGGTGCGGAATGTCGGCAATAGGGTGGAATGCGCACATCGAGCAGTATGATGTGCGCAGTGGGTTGGTAATGCTCTTTTAAAAATTAACTGGAATTCTGATATGACAGCTGGCAAGAAAAATCAGCGGATTCGCATCCGTTTGAAAGCATTTGATTACAGGCTGATTGATCGCTCTGTGCGTGAAATTGTTGAAACCGCTAAGCGTACGGGCGCCTTGGTAAAGGGTCCTATTCCGCTGCCGACGCAAATTAAGCGTTACACCGTATTGGTGTCACCGCACGTTGATAAAGATGCCCGTGATCAATACGAACTGCGTGTGCATAAACGCTTGGTCGATATCAATCAACCGACAGAAAAAACGATCGAAGCATTAATGAAGCTTGATCTGGCTGCCGGCGTAGATGTACAGATTAGCGTCGACGACGCGGCATAGAGAGGCAATTAAAATGGCACTAGGTTTAGTAGGACGTAAATGCGGGATGACCCGCGTATTTACCGAAGATGGCGTATCAATTCCAGTCACCGTACTCGAAGTATTGCCAAATCGCGTAACTCAAATTAAAACCCTCGTAAATGATGGGTATAACGCTGTGCAAATCACCACAGGTGAGCGCAAGCGTTCGCGCGTAACGCGCCCAGAAGCCGGACATTTTGCCAAAGCGACGACCGAGCCGGGTCGTGGCCTGTGGGAATTCCGCGTAACGGATGCCAAAGCCATTGAAGGTTTGGCATTGGGCGGTGAAATCACATTGGATCATTTTAAAGTCGATCAAATGATTGATGTGACGGCGACGACCCGCGGTAAAGGGTTTGCCGGTACCATCAAACGTCATCATTTTGCTGCGCAAGATGCGACACATGGTAACTCGCGTTCGCACCGTGTACCGGGCTCTATTGGTCAGCGACAATCGCCTGGTAAAGTATTTAAAGGCAAAAAAATGTCGGGACAGATGGGTAATGTTAGCCGTACCGTTCCGCTGCAACGCATCGTGCGCATTGATCTTGAAAGAAATTTATTATTGGTCAGGGGCGGCGTCCCGGGTGCGCCAGGCGGCGACGTGATTATTCTGCCTGCAGCTAAATCCAAAGAGGGGAGCAAATAATGGAACTCACATTAAACGGTAATCAGCCAGGCAAGTTGGCCGTCACCGATGCCATTTTTGCTTGCGCCTTCAATGAACCGTTGGTTCATCAGGTTGTCACGGCGTATATGTCAGCGGGTCGTGCGGGGACGCATGCGCAAAAAACACGTTCAGAAGTCAGTGGCGGTGGGGCTAAGCCTTTTCGTCAAAAAGGGACAGGCCGTGCGCGTGCTGGTACGATTCGCAGTCCAATTTGGCGTAAGGGCGGCGTGGCGTTTGCAGCAAAGCCACGTGATTATTCACAAAAAGTGAATCGTAAAATGTATCGCGGTGCATTGCGCGCTATTTTGTCAGAATTAATTCGTCAAGATCGCCTCATTGTGGTGGATGAACTAAGCCTTGCCGTACCTAAGACGCGCGAAGCTAAAATATTATTTGCAAAATATTCTACTGAAACTGATCGCGTATTGGTGGTGAGTGAAGCGGTGGATCAAAATTTATATTTGGCAACGCGTAATTTGATTAATATTGATGTGCGTGATACGGCTGCTATCGATCCAGTTGCCTTGGTAGGTGCAGATAAAGTGATCATCACCGCCCCTGCTTTGAAGCAGATTGAGGAGCAGCTGACATGAAATTTGAAAATAGTAATTTGATGAGCGTGCTGTTAGCAGCGCATGTCTCAGAAAAAGCCGTGGGTCAAGGGAATGGCAATCAATGTGTGTTTCGTATTGCTAAGTGGGCGAACAAGCACGCGGTCAAACATGCGGTAGAAGAATTGTTCGGTAAAAAAGTGACGGCCGTGCGCATTGTGAATGTAAAAGGCAAGGCGCGTCGTTTCCGCAATGTGATGGGCGCCACTAAAGGGTGGAAAAAAGCCTACATCACTTTGGCGGGCGATCAGCAGCTTGATTTAAGTAATTTAGCGGCTTAAATAATCCCTCTTTCCTCAGTGTGTTGTGGGGGGGGAGCCGGTTTTTTATAGCAGAGATTGTATCCCTTACATAAAATAGGGTGAGGTAGCGATGGGGGAGTTGTCAGAGGGGGAGAGCGCTATTCTCTCCCTCTGACCCTCGCCTCATGCAGTGTACTGCGTACTTCAGCACCTCTACCCTGTTTTTTGTAATAGATACTAGAAATTGTTTTAGAGGCATAGAGAGCATTATGGCATTAGTCAAATCAAGACCTACTTCAGCAGGTCAACGTTTTGTCATCAAGGTGACAAATCGTGAGTTACATAAAGGGCGTCCATTTGCGCCACTGTTGGCGGTTAAAAAGAAAACGGGCGGCCGTAATAATGCTGGCCGGATTACATGTCGTCATATTGGCGGTGGTCACAAGCAACATTATCGTTTGGTTGATTTTAAGCGTAACAAAGATGGCATTCCAGCCAAAGTAGAACGCTTGGAATATGATCCAAATCGCAGTGCAATTATTGCATTGATACTGTATGCAGATGGTGAGCGTCGTTATATCATTGCGCCGCAAGGTATAAAAGCAGGGGATGAAATTCTATCAGGTGCTAGCGCGCCGATTAAAGCGGGTAATACCTTGCCGTTGACGAATATCCCATTGGGTGCGCAAATTCACTGTGTTGAATTGACGCCAGGTAAAGGTGCACAGTTGAGTCGTAGCGCCGGAACTTCAGTGCAATTAGTCGCGCGTGAAGGACAATATGCAACTTTGCGATTAAAGTCTGGCGAAATGCGTAAAGTCCAAGTAGAATGTCGCGCCACGATAGGTGAAGTTAGCAACTCCGAACATAACTTACGTTCATTGGGTAATGCGGGTGCTTCACGGCGTCGCGGTATTCGGCCAACTGTGCGTGGTGTAGCGATGAATCCAATCGACCATCCACATGGGGGTGGTGAAGGTAAAACATCCGGTGGTAGACATCCAGTCAGCCCAACCGGTGTGCCAGCTAAGGGTAAGAAGACGCGACATAACAAGCGGACGGATCAATTTATTGTCCGTAGACGCAAAGCTGCATAAGTCGCTAGGGTTTAACATATTTTTAATGAGGGCGTAAACGTGCCACGTTCAGTAAAAAAAGGACCATTTGTCGATGACCATTTGTTTAAAAAGGTCGAAGAAGCGGTAAAAAGTAATAACCGCCGGCCTATTAAAACTTGGTCACGCCGTTCCATGATCTTGCCTGAAATGGTAGGTCTGACGATTGCTATTCACAATGGCAAAATTCATGTGCCGGTACTGGTATCGGAAAACATGGTCGGCCATAAGTTAGGTGAGTTTGCTGCTACGCGTACCTTTAAGGGGCACTCGGGCGACAAAAAAACCAAAGAGGACAAGAAATAATGCAAGTCTCCGCCAAAATGAAATATGCCAGACTCTCGCCGCAAAAGTGTCGATTGGTGTGCGATCAAATTCGTGGCAAAACAGTTGAAGCTGCGCTAGATATCCTGCGTTTCAGCACTAAGCGTGCGGCAACGGTTGTCAAAAAAGTGTTGGAATCCGCAGTTGCGAATGCTGAGCACAATGCCGGTGCGGACGTTGATGAATTGAAAGTGAAAATGGTGTCTGCCGATCAGGGTTCTATGTTAAAGCGGATGAGTGCACGTGCCAAAGGTCGTGGCTGTCGGATTCTTAAGCCGACTTGTCATGTGACCGTCATTGTGTCAAATGAGGAGAAAAACTAATGGGTCAGAAAGTTCACCCCGTTGGCATGCGGTTAGGTATTACTAAAGACTGGTCATCGCGTTGGTATGCCGTATCCAAGGATTTTGCCAATACCTTGGGCGCAGATATTAAAGTGCGTAAGTTTTTACATACCCGTTTGGCGCCAGCTGGCATCAGCCGGATTCAAATTGATCGTCCTGCCCGTAATGCGCGCGTGGTTATTCATGCTGCACGTCCTGGCTTGATCATCGGTAAAAGTGGTCGCGAAGTCGAAACATTGCGTGATGAAATTCATAAAATTTTGGATGTACCCGTACACGTTAGTATCGAAGAAGTGCGTAAGCCAGAATTAGATTCACGTTTAGTGGCTGAATCGATTGCGCAACAATTGGAAAAGCGTGTTATGTTTCGTCGTGCGATGAAGCGTGCGGTAACGACGGCAATACGTCAAGGCGCTAAAGGCGTTAAGATTTGTGTCGCCGGTCGATTGGGCGGTGCGGAAATTGCGCGAACTGAATGGTATCGTGAAGGCCGTGTGCCATTGCATACACTGCGTGCAGATATTGATTATGGCACAGCAGAAGCATTGACGACGTATGGCATTATTGGCATCAAAGTGTGGATCTTCAAAGGCGAAGTGTTAGGTGATCGTGGTGAATCCGTTGAAATGATACTTGAAGACAACGCTAAGTCGGCCAAGCCAGAACGCAGTGAGCGCAGCGAAAGAACGGATCGCAATGATAAGCCACGCGGCAATA
>VFKI01000006.1 GCA_009885665.1 Gammaproteobacteria bacterium | reverse complement strand
TTATAGATGATGCCATGATGGGATGCAAGGTGCAAAAGTTATTTATGCGCAGAGCCTTAGTGCTCGGTCAAATTGAAATATTAGTGCATTCAGTTTAGAACAAAAGGATTCTCAAGTCGCACGCCCGTTCCGGTGAAATCATTCACATTACGTGTCACCACCGTTAAATCATATATCAGCGCAATGGCAGCAATTTGTTTATCTATCGAATGTTGATTGTTAGGTGACATCAGCTTACCCCAGACTTGCGCGCATTCCACGTCAAATCCCAGTATATGCTCACCATATTGTTCACATATTTGTGCCAGCCATTTTTCTAGTTGCTTCGCCTGACGGTTTTCACCACGATTTTTTAGGTTTTCCACTCCGGCGCGCAATTCACCCATTACCTGTACCGGCAAATAAACCCCGACACCTGTTTCAGTCACGGTACGCCAAAAAAACTGTACGCCACGATTTGCCCGCTTATCTTTGCGAATTTCGCTGATAACATTCGTGTCAATCAAATACATGGCTTACTTCCGTCGGCCATTAAAATCTTCGTCTTTGCCAACGTTCGGCATATGCATCAGCACTTCAGTAAAGGCGCGGCGCTTAGGTTTTTTAAGTGCTTCTTCCAATATTTTGCGATGCTCTGCCTCAGCGCTCAGACCATGTGCTGCTGCACGTTGTTTAAGCGCTAAAGCCAGTGTTTTATCTATATTGCGAACGATTAAATTAGTTGCCATTACGCACCTCACTGCACATGATTGCGATGATTACATTATAAACCCTAACGCAATCATTGCAAGCACCGCCTGCTATTTTTTCACGACCTATAAATAGCGCGCCTACCCTCTAACGCCACACCAAGATCAACAAGCCCACTATCGCCACGCACCCAGCGCCAAGCAATAATACTGGATTGGCAACAGCCGCACCGCACCCCGCCAACGTCACGCCAATCGTTAACAGCGTAGCGCCCACGCCTGCCGTAAATCCACTGGCGGTTGGCGCTGTTTTGATTTTTTTCTCTACACCACTAAACCGTTGTCGCTCATTATTTTCTTGTGCTTGCTCCAACAAACTGTAAACCACACCTGGCAATTCCGGTAATTTTTCTGCCCAATAGGGTAAGTTTTGCCGCACGCGCCGAACAAAGGCTTTGATCCCCAGTTGATGTTTTAACCAACGCCGTAAAAAAGGCGCTGCCGTTTGCCAGACATCTAAGTCAGGATATAATTGCCGCCCGACACCTTCCACATTTAATAACGTTTTTTGTAGCAAAATCAGCTGCGGTTGAATATTCATTTCAAAGCGACGCGCCGTTTGTAATAAACGCATTAATAATTGGCCAAAAGAAATTTCACGCTGCGGCCGTTCAAACATGGGTTCGCACACAGCACGAATCGCGCCGGCGAATTGATCGATGCGCGTATCCGGCGGCAACCAACCCGATGCAACATGTAATTCTGCCACGCGTTGATAATCACGATCAAAAAAAGCCAACATATTTTCAGCCAAATAGCGTTGATCGCGACTATTTAATGACCCGACGATACCAAAATCAACCGCAATATATTGCGGTTTTTGTTTATCTTGCTCACTGACAAAAATATTGCCCGGATGCATATCCGCATGAAAAAAACAATCACGAAATACTTGCGTAAAAAATAATTCTACACCGCGCTCAGCCAACGCACGCATATTGAAACCGGCTGCGCGTAAAACTTCTGTTTGATGTACCGGAATACCCTTAATGCGTTCCATCACTAATATCGTATTTCTAGACAGCGCCCATTCGATTTGGGGGACATAGAGTAAATCAGATTGCGTAAAATTACGGCGTAATTGTGAAGCATTCGCCCCCTCGCGTTGTAAATCTGTTTCATCTTGCAAGGTATGCGCAATTTCATCGACCATTTCTTGCGGTTTAAAACGCGCCAAATTTCGGCTGTAACGCGCAGCGAGCCGCGCCATCGTCGCCAATAAATCTAAATCGCGCGCAATGATTTGATCAATTTCAGGGCGCAGAATTTTTACGACCACCGCACGCCCATCCAATAATTTAGCTGCGTGCACTTGCGCAATCGATGCTGATGCCAATGCCTCGCTATCAAATTCTAAAAAATAATTGCGCCATGCCACCCCCAACGCCAGCGTCATTGCCCCTTCAGCTTGTGCTTGGGAAAAAGGCGGCACGCGATCTTGTAGTTTTTCTAATTCTGCAGCAATATCATCGGGTAATAAATCACGCCGCGTTGAAATCACTTGACCCGCTTTAATAAAAATCGGCCCCAACGTTTCGAGCGCAGCGCGTACACGTTCACCACGCGTCAGCGATTTTTTACCGCACCAATAATAGGGATTCACGACGCGCAAAAAACGTAATGGGATAAACCAAGGTAAATCAAAAATAAACGCATCTAGGTTATAGCGCATCAACACAAAGCCGATGCGTATTAATCGAAAAAAACGGCTAATGAATTTCATGATTCACCTGTCAATTGACGACAACGTGCTTGTACGCGATCGACGCGCATGCGTAAAGTATCGACTTCATGATAAAAATCTTGCAATGCCGCGCGCGTCGGCACCAAATTGATTTCTTCGTGCATATAGTCTGACAATTGCCGCGTTAAATGCGCCTGCATATACCGCGCGGTTGTTTTGATCTGACGCAGCACATTGAATAGGCCACGCGCCGGCACATCACCCATCCCCACGGCAAGGCATTCCTCCCAATCAATTTCCATGCCACGAAATAATTGCTGGACGTCTTGCGCCAATTCCATATCGCCTGTTACGGTGACGCCCGCCGCGACAAAATTGATGTGGCCTTCAGCACATTGTAAGCGCAGCAGTGCTAATGGCGTACCCTCAATTGTTAAATCTGGCGGTGTATCATCCGCCGCTGGCAGGCAAAGCCTGATCTGTGCTGCTGCATCGAACAACAGCTCACACACAAAACCGGTGCCTAACAATTTCAGCGCGACGCGCTTGCCCGTCAAAGGTGCCATGCGCCGCTTAGATTCGGGATCCAATGCGAGATAGCGATTCAGTGTTTTTTCTATGTATTGCAGCAGCATGTTGCGCTCTACCATTTTGTCTATCGAGACGCTATTCTAGCATGCTGACGGGCATAACAAAGCAGCTGCGTATCTATTACCCGGCATTCCAAGGATCTGTATTTTTTGTATAAATCGAGGCAAAAATGGGTTTTAAAGCGCAGTTTACACGCAAGTAAATGAGCATTTAAAACACATTTTTAACGAAG
>VFKI01000087.1 GCA_009885665.1 Gammaproteobacteria bacterium | reverse complement strand
ATAGATGATGCCATGATGGGATGCAAGGTGTAAAAGTTATTTATGCGCAGAGCCTTATTTCTCAGCAGAGCGTAATGCATTGGCGACTGAAGCCAAGATCCCACGCAAAATATTTATTTCCATACTGTCGGGTTGTGCGCGATTAAATAAGCGACGTAGGCGCGTCATCAGTTGACGCGGTACTTTGGGATTTAAAAATGTCGTGGCAACCATAACGCTTTCTAAATGCTGATAAAAATTCTCCATTGCTTCAACGGTTGCGGGCGGATAATCCCACGCCGGTGTTATGGGTAGCTGCGCTAAGCTGGCGACACGTAATTCATATGCCAATACTTGCACGGCGGATGCTAAATTTAATGAGCTATAGTCAGGATTGGCAGGTATTTGCGTATGCACATGGCAGCGTTGTAATTCTTCATTGCTTAAACCGGATTGTTCGCGGCCAAATAATAACGCCACTTTTTGAGGCGTTTTATAAATAGATTCTGCTAATTCGCGTGGCGATTGCATCGGCCAAGGAATGGTACGCGCGCGTGCACTGGTGCCGGCGACAAATGTGCAGTCGCCAATGGCGTGCGCTAAATCATTGACGACTATCGCTTGATTGACGATATCATCTGCACCCGATGCCATTTCCAGTGCTTTAGGATGTGGAAAGTCGAGCGGGTTGACTAAATATAATTGCGAGAGTCCCATGGTTTTCATGGCGCGCGCTGCCGAGCCGATATTGCCGGGGTGCGAAGTTTGAATCAAAACGATACGAATGTCAGGTGTCATCATAGTTGCGTATACTAGAGCAAAATGCGGATTTCTGCTATCCTGTACGACCTTTATTAATGCGATAGCTGGATGACCCATGAGAGATGCTTTATTAAATATAGCCATTAAAGCTGCGCGTGCTGCCGGCGATGTTATTATCCGTGCCCAAGATAGACCGGGCAAAATTGAAATCAGCCAAAAGCAACATAACGATTTCGTCACAAATGTCGACAGGCAAGCCGAGCAAGCTATTATTGCCATTATTCAAAAAGCGTATCCGGCGCATAGCATTTTAGGAGAAGAAAGTGGTGTGACGGCTGGGTTCAATGATGAATATGAATGGATCATTGATCCGTTGGATGGTACGCGTAATTTTATCCATGGTTTTCCACAATTTTGTGTGTCTATTGCGGTGAAAGTGATGGGGCGAATCGAGCATGGCGTTATCTATGATCCGGTGCGGCAGGAGTTATTTTCTGCCAGTCGTGGTAAGGGTGCACAGTTAAATGATCATCGTATCCGCGTCAGTACGCAAAAAGCATTAGAAGCGTGTCTATTGGGCACAGGTTTTCCCTTTCGTCATTCGCCTGAATATATTGCAGCATACATTAGCAGCTTGACGAGTATGCTACCGATTTGTGGGGACGTGCGTCGTGCCGGTGCCGCCGCGTTAGATTTGGCCTATGTCGCCGCAGGTCGTTTGGATGGTTTTTGGGAAATGGGTTTGAAAATATGGGATATTGCTGCGGGTGTGCTATTGATTCGCGAAGCGGGCGGACTGCTGTGCGATTTTAATGGGGCTGAACAGTATTTGGAGAGTGGCAATATTATTGCGGCTAATCCCAAAATCATGAAATTATTATTACAGCAATTAAGCCCGCACTTGGCAGGCGTGATATAGATAACGTGCACGAAATAATTTTGATATATCGTAGTACCGGCATTCCGCACCGAAGTATTTTTTGTATAAATCGAGGCAAAAATGGGTTTTAAAGCGCAGTTTACACGCAAGTAAATGAGCATTGAAAACGCATTTT
>VFKI01000178.1 GCA_009885665.1 Gammaproteobacteria bacterium | reverse complement strand
CTCGTACCGACAAAAACGCCGACGAAAGCACCAACAGACACGCCGACACTCGTACCGACGAAAACGCCGACGAAAACACCGACAGACACGCCGACATACACGCCACCGACAGCTGAGGTTAATGAGCTTGGTGAAATTGATTATAGTTCTTCGGGTTCATACAATCCGCTTGCTGATAGAGGCGCTCTTCTTTCTGGCACAGGCAATGTGAACATGCAATGTACGGCGGTGCCACAGTTTGCTGGAATTGATGTAAGTCGTACGACATTATGTAGTACAAATGGTCAGAGTACATTGAACTGTCAGGGTTCAGTAAACGCAGTCAATTTAGCTGTTGATAATGTTTATTTTTCTTCAGCAGATACGAATTTGCATACACTCGTGTGTTCGCTTGATAATGGGATAACTGAGGTGAATGCCGCATCTATAAGAAAGATAAACCAAAGAAATGATCTTGCTAAACCTTCTGCTATTACTGATTTGAATGCATCCAGCACGTCAAGCGATGGCGTGCCTGGTGTTGTTGAAACGCAAGGAAACGCCGGCGTCAAAAGCGTGTCGTCTGCGAATGTAGCAGCTGCGTTTTTGATAGCTGGTGCAGTAGTTGGAGCAGCAGCTGGTGTAGCACTCGCAGTCAATGGAAATTGTTTTTGGAATTCTCGAGGAAGATACACTCGTTTGCCAAATACACAGGACAGTAATGAAATGACGGATGTTCCTCGGCCTACGTCTCCCTGATTTAGTCGGGAACGCGGTTTATTTTTGAAAAATAATGTTTGGAGGCAATATGAAGAATTATTTTAAGCATCATAGAATATCAGTTAGATCCGGTGTTGGGTTTGTTTGGTTTTTTGCATGCCTGCTTTCTTTTATGCAGTCTTGTTATGCAGCGCCACTGCATTCAGGGTTTTTTGCAGGTGTAGGTATTGCGCGAGAGACTGTGCAATATGGATTTACTCGCGTGGCTGATGGGCCGCTTTTGCCTGGTGCGCCTTATACTGTGCATTTGACTGATAACAATAGCCGCTTGCAAGTGCCGGAATTTGTCGTTGGATACCAATATTTGTTTGGTCAACTGTATTTGGGTGCACAATTTGTGCGCGGCTATCGCTCACAGACGCTTAATGGGCAGTACAATATGCATTATCAATCGAATGATGGCCTTTATAATTATGATTATCTGTATACAACGCGTATACAAATGAGCGATCCGATGGCGTTGGATGCTATGGTGGGTTGGAGTCCGCTGCCATCACTTGTTGTGTATGCGGAAGGGGGTGTGTCATATATTAAAGTTTATGATGAATTCAATAAGTTTTATAATAACAGACGGCGTAATGATGGCTATGTCAATTCTGGCGAAGGTGACCATATCAATTTGCATCGAATAGGTGAAGAAATTGGTTTAGGCGCGGCTTATCAAGCGACTCAACACTTGCAAGTACGGGCGGATTATAAGTTGACAAATTATGGGCGCATGTCATATAACGCTGTTATGTTCGGTGGGTATACTTCGCACAAACAATTTGTGCTGCGGACTGAAACTGCTAGCTTAGATGTCGTGTATACATTTGGTTAATTTATTAGCGTTACGGCGGATTGAGTTAAGCCAACTCTTTCTGCCGCAACACAAACAAATAGCCATCCACCGGTTTGTCCACCTGTGTGCGGCTATGGATTTTTGTGTGTTGGACACAGTGCAAATCATTTTCTTTGGCGAGGCGTAAAATATAATTTTCATGATGGCCGAAGCGGCCGGATTGTTGCATTTGATAATCTTCACGGGCGGTGGTGATTTCGGTATTAAATAGCCATAAGCCATGTGGACGTAGTACGCGTTTGACGCGCGCAAAAATTTCACCTAAATCCCCCAAGTAAACCAGCGTATCGCCCGTCAAAATTAAATGGTAATTTTTATCGGTATTCGTCAGAAAATGATCGATGTTATCGCATATTAAATCCGTATAAATATTTTTCGCGCGTGCTTGGTCAAGCATTTTCTCAGCTAAATCGACGCCAGTTAAGGTCTGCGCGTAAGGCTTAAAAGGCGCGGCACACAATCCCGTGCCGCAGCCTAAATCTACTATATCCCACTGGTTCGTTTTGAGCAGCTCAGATTGGATAGCGTTGATAAAAATATCCGGCAAGGCATAATCCAGCGCATGCAATAAATGCGCATCATAATGATCCGCATAGCCATTAAATAACGATTGAATATATTCCGGCGGCGCAGCAAGCAAGTGGCGTTTATCACTCAGCATCGTTAATAAATATTGTACGGTGCTATTGTCAGGCTGCAGGCGCGCCGCTGCTTTAAAATGCGGTAATGCTAAAGCGGGATAGTGGCGCGCTAAAAACAATACACCGACATTATAATGCGCGGCAAATAAATCCCCTTCTTGTTGCAGCGCGCGTTGATAATATTGAATGGCATGATCGGGTTCACCTAATTGCGCCGAAATCACGCCTAAATTAAATAATATTTGTGCATCGTCAGGCTGCAAGGATAAGGCGGCGTGATACGTATGGCGTGCGGCACGCAAATCACCCGTGTGCACATAACAATGCGCTAAATTTATTTTAGTTTCAGCATGTTCAGTTTGCTGGTTTTCAATGGATAAAAACATATCGCGCGCCGCCGCAAAATTGTGTTGCGCCATCAATGCACAACCATAATGAAAGCGCGCGGCTAAATGCGTGTCGGATATTTTTAAAAGCGCCGCAAAACTGGCGGCAGCTGCGGCGGGATCAGCCGCTTTCAGTTGCGCGAGCCCCAAATTGTACCAAGCATCAATATACGTCGGCGCCTTGTGCACCGCTTGTTGCAAAATGTGTATCGCCTCAGGGTAGCGCGCAGCAGCGTAATGCAGTACGCCAAGATTATTGTAAGCCGGCAAATAATCAGGCGCGCGCTGCAAAAGGGTTGTCAATAAATGCGCGGCTTCATCTAAGCGACCTTGCGCGCGCCGTACATTGGCAAGATGGAGCGGAATGGCAAGATCAGCCGGTTGCAACGCCATGGTTTTGTGTAAGCAAAAAGCGGCGGCGCGCAGTTTGCTGTCGCGCGCGTAAAGTAAGCCCAGCGCATGCCAGCTGTCGGCATCGTCGGGTTGGCGGCGTAATTGGGCGCGGTAAGTGGCAATGTTCATGGCGTGAAAGTATCCGGGTGGTAACATTGCTCGAAATTATACGCTATTTGTAACGCCGCATCCGCCTACGTGGAACCATTGGTGCGCTGCTACAGAGTCTCGGTCTCGAGCTGGTTATTCAGCCGGCGCGTTAAAATTGAGATCACCCGCCATCAGATGCGACAAATCGATTCCGTTTTTGATCAACGTGGTATTATAATCCACGTCCCGTATTCAAAGAGAAGTGCTTACCTTGCAGCAAACCATACGTGTGATCGAAAAACCCGTTGTTGCCCATGTCACCATCCCCGGCTCGCGCAGCATGACGAATCGCGCGCTATTGTTAGCAGCACTTGCTGATGGCATATCCGAAATCTCTGGCATGCTGATGAGCGATGACACTATCGCCTGTGTCAATGCGCTGCATGCGCTCGGGGTTGTCGTTAATTTAGATGCGGCGAGCGGCAGTTGTGTGGTTGCCGGTTGTCACGGCGTATTGCCGAAAAAAACCGCCGACATTTGGTGTGCCGATGCGGGTACCGTGGCGCGATTTTTATTTGCAGTTTGCGCGGCGTCGCCGGGTAAATATCATTTCGATGGCTCCGCGCGATTACGCTTACGTCCCATGCAAGGTTTAATAGAAGCCGTCTGCAGTCAGGGTGCAAGCATAGAGCCCCACATGGCGCTTAATTTGCCACTTACCGTGCGCGGCACACAAGGTTTTCAAGGCGGCACGTTGGAAGTGGATGCGTCTGCGAGTGGTCAATTTGTTTCTGCTTTATTGTTGGCCGCACCCTTTGCGCGTACCTCGGTGACGATCAATTCACATGATGTGGTTAGCCGGCCGTTTGTGGATATGACGTGTGGGATGATGGCGGAATTTGGCGTTAAAGTAAAACGCTTGCATCAAGAGCGCTATTTGATTCCCGTGCCGCAACGTTATGTGGCGCGCGATTATGAGGTTGAGCCTGACCTGACAACTGCGGCATGTTTTTTTGCGGCAGCCGTAGTGACGGGCGGGGAAGTCACTATTCAGCCGATAAATTTGAATCGTACCCGGCAAGGCGACGCACGTTTTCTCAGCATTTTGCAGAAAATGGGTTGTACAGTCACTGAAAACGCGACAGGCTTAAGCGTACGCGCAACTGAGACGTTATGCGGTGTGAGTGTGGATATGCGTGATTGCTCGGATACATTTATGGCGCTGGCGGCGATCGCGCCATTCGCCACAACGCCTACGACGATTACCAATGTCGGCCACACGCGCTTACAAGAATCTGATCGTATTAGCGCAATGTGCGCTGGGTTGCGTAGCTTAGGCGTGCAAGTCGAAGACGGCCATGATTGGCTGCGTATCCAGCCAGGCATCCCCACCGCGGGCGGCACGATTGATGCGCACGGCGATCATCGAATTGCCATGGCTTTTTCAGTAATCGGCTTACGTACGGGCGTAACGATTGTGGGGGCAGAATGTGTCAGCAAGACGTGTCCCGCATTTTTTACACTATGGGGAAAATTGTATGAATAGCCTCATATGGGATCACAAAAAATTGTTTGGCGAACGCGTCGCGTAAAAATTGTATCTGAGGGTGTGCATTATGAATATCGATATTATTTCCTATGAAACTTTGCTTGCACCCACAGAGCAGGGCGTCGCTACTTTATTAACAAATGCATTGCGTGAGAAAGGCATTATCGGCGTCAGCGGTATTCCCGATTTTGTCGAAAAATCAGCAGCGTATATCAACGCCGCGCGTGCGTTTGCAGCGCTACCTGAAAACGTCAAGCAAGCTTATGCGCCGGCACGTGATGCAGGCGAAACAGAAGGCTATGAGCTTGGTGCAGAATGGTTTAAAAACGCGCAGAATGAATGGCAAATCGATGACCGGAAAGCATCGTATTATGCGTGGGTGCCTGATAACGTAAAAAATATCTGGCCGCAAGAAGTCAATTTGCGTGATCCGTATCTTGCGCTTGCGCAGCTTATTTTTGAAGTGGGCAAAAAAATATTTAAAGCCACGGGCTTGTTGGAGGCCATCGCTGTGGATGCTAGCAGCCTGACGGGGCATGGGCGCATGTTGCATTATCAAAAAGTCGGTGATGCCAGCTATGATAATCCAGACTGGTGTGGCGCGCACTTGGATCATGGCATTTTAACGGCATTAATGCCGGCGTATTATTTTCGTGACGGTGTGGCAATTGCCGAACCGGATGAAGCGGGTCTTTTTATTACGCCAACGGGTTGTGATACATTTGAAAAAGTGCGTGCAATCGATAAATCCATTTTACTTTTTCAAATCGGCGAATTTGGCCAACTTGCTTCGCATGATCGCATGCGTGCTACGCGTCACATTGTCAAAAAAGCGCGTGGTGATATTGAGCGTTTTACGTGCGCCATTTTTTTAGACGCACCTGATACCTGCACGATTCATTCACGTTCGTTGCTCACGCAAGATGTGCGTTATCAAGAAAATAAAATGGCAGATGGCAGTATTGCTTATGGCAAGTGGGCGGCCGCCTCTTATGCTAGATATTTAGTTAAGCAGAATGCGCCGCAGTGATAAAAAAGGGTAGGGAAGTCGTTTTTAACCGACATTTCGCACCAAAGTATTTTTTGTATAAATCGAGGCAAAAATGGGTTTTAAAGCCCAGTTTACACGTAAGTAAATGAGCATTTAAAACCCATTTTTAACGAAGCGTTATCGAAAAAGACAAAGGTGCGAAATGTCGGTTTTAACGTGACAACTGAATGAGTGTGTACGGCGTGGCGTTGTCTTGGTCTGAATATGTTGGTGTAGGATCGGCAGCTAAGGCGCGATAGGGGTGTTTTGGTTTAAAAAATCCACATTTTTTGAGCGCTACGACGGCTCCGACGGTTGTTAACGCCGCGCCAATTACGACCAACCCGATAGTCGCGCTCGGCATATTTTTTTCAATCGCAGGCGCTAATGCCACAGCGGGTGCCGGTGTGGGTTGAGCACTAACTTCTCCGCCATTTTTTTTGCTTGTGAAATACGCACCGCTCCCAGCCTGTAAGATAGCCGCAACAATCTTCGCGCCATTATTTATGATGCAGGTCAGCGTGTTGGCAGCTAGATTGTTATCTTGTACGAAAATGTTCTTGACCGCAGCGGCAACACTCGCCTCGTCACCGTTACAATTAAACTGACTGTTTCCATCCGTTGCGCAGTGATCTTCTGGTACCGAAATAGTTTCTACCGAGCGCGCCAGCGCGCAGTAAAAGCTTGCCTGCCCGCTACCTTCAATGAGGTCGCAATGGGCAAATACTGGATAGGGAAAATCAGTAGGGTAGTTAATTTGGCCGCATGGATTAATTTTCACTGTGCTGCTAGGCGGTGTCGGCGCTTTTGTTGGTGCGTCTGTGGGTGTTTTTGTTGGCACGTCTGTTGGCGCGTCTGTTGGCGCTTTTGTCGGTACGTCTGTTGGCGCTTTTGTCGGTATGTCTGTTGGCGCGTCTGTTGGCGCTTTTGTTGGCGCGTCTGTTGGTGTGGTTGATGAAAAATCAAGTTGCGTGACTAACCTCGGGTTGTCTCCGCCGACGACCCATTGTTTAAATTTGTTCAGAGTGTCCGTATTCGACCAAAAAGCCGGATAAAGCGCATAGCATCTTGCGTGAGTGGCGGCATGTTTGGCATGCACATTGATTTCTAGGCTAAGCGAAGCATTTTGCGGGGCGGATGTGATGCATAAATCATTCATGAGTGTTGTTTGTATCGATGCAACAGCTAGATTAGCTACTTCGATACAGGTAAGTGGTTCATCGGCACAGGGTTGAAAAAGGGGTTGTGAATTCGGTTTGGTGCAAAATTCGGTGTTATGTGCGTTGACCCGTGCATCCCCAATAAAGCCATCATAATAAGCGTGCAAATCTAAAAATTGCGTCGAGTTATTGAATGTGAAATTGTATGAATTATTATTACTATTTTTATTATTTTTATTATAAAAAGCATCGCTCGTGTTGAGGCGAGTATATGCCGCCAGGTTGATGGGGGAGAGTGTCGTTGTTTCGGGCGCAGAAAAACCTTGCGGCGTCGCGTTTCCTATCGCAACACGTGAGCCAATGAATGAAATGACGGCGCCTGCAACGAGGAGGGCTGTGCCCACATAGCCACACACACGTCCTTTATTTTTAAGACAGTGTTGCCATGTGCAACATTTTGCATTATTGCGCCGCGTTATTTTTCCTGGGCGAGCCTTATTTTTTGGATCGAGAATTTCACTATAGGTGGATGTGTCATAGCATAAAAAACAGGCGTCATAGTATTCTAGCCATTTATCTTTGCGTGCTAAGTTTTTTTCAAAGTCTGGGTGATGTGCAGAAATGTACATGATATCGTTTTGGCTAAGATCATAGCGCTGAATTTGATTACCATTATCATCATCCTTGGCATCATTGTCAGTACTTAATTCAAATTCACATGTCACGGCACCATTTTTTTGCCAAACGATACGAAAGTTTTTAGAGGTAATGCGTTGAAGCTCCTTGAGATTGCTATCGCATGATTTTTCCTCGTCGTCTGTTAGAGAAGTGCTGATTTTTAGCCGTGTTTCCATTTCTTTTTTCTCAAATTCACTTTGGCTAAAATGACTGGAATCAATGGATTTATAGTGTGGTTCCAGTGCTTGTTGTCTGGTTTTTGTTGTTCGCATGATTGCGTCGTAAGCATCTATTATTCTTTTGTTATTGTCATAGACGCTTATGTTTTCCCGAAGGTATAGGCGTAGCGCTTGTTGTGCTTGTTCGATATGTTTGATGTTTTCTTCTTCTGTTTTTGTGTGTTTTTTATAAAGAAAATTAAAAAAACCAGGCTGTATCTGTTTTAAAAAAACGTCAATGTCTTGTAATTTAAAGTTTGTTGTGTTTGGCCTTTTATTAGGTCTGAATGTTGCATATATACCTTGAATGGTGGCATCTTCCGCATTTGACTGTCTTGTGTTTATTTTTGAGATGACCGTCAGTGCTTGTTCTTCGTTTTGTAAATAAATGTTACACTGTAATTCGTTAGAGCCTTCTTCGCTGAAAACATGGAATGCGCATCCAAGTTCTATTTCATAGGGGTTTGGCTTGATGATTTGACTGTTTGATTCTGATTCACTGAGTTCAGCGCCATTTTTTAAATTATAAAAAGCAGCGAAATAAAAAAGCACGGTCTTTTTTGTTTTTTTTCTTAATCGCATGGTGTTACCTTCTTTTTCTGTTGTTTTGGCGTAAGTCTTTATATGTGTGGCGTATGGCGAGCTTGTTTTTCCTCGGCTTAGACCCTGCGCATAAATAACTTTTACACCTTGCATCCCATCATGGCATCATCTAT
>VFKI01000157.1 GCA_009885665.1 Gammaproteobacteria bacterium | reverse complement strand
TTGCCCGACTAGCCATCTGAATAGTTAAACTCTTATTAACTAACTCAAAAACATCAGGCGATATTTTTTTCTCAGCCGCAATACGCTGCAATTGCTGACACATCAACTGCTGACGTGCTTCATCATAATTGCGCCACTCAACCATCGGTTTCAACATCCGCGCGGCAACTTGTGGATTGAAGCGATCAATCGTCAATACGGTGTCTGTTAGCAATTGATAACCAGAACCATCGATCGCATGAAAATGAATTGCATTAGCGGTAAAGCTACCCATCAAAGCATAGACTTTATTTGGATTTTTAATATCAAATGCCGGATGCTGCAACAAAGCTTTTACGTGCTCACCCGTCCCGGGCAATTTTGCACTCGCTTGCAATGCAAACCATTTATCTAATGCTAATGCATTGTCTTGCCACTGCTGATAATACGCTTCTAATGCTGTGTCGCGCATTTCGCCCGGCACATTGACAAGCGCCGCCAGTGCCGCACTGGTATCGGTCATATCTTTACCCAGCGCCAGTTGAAACTGCTGCAATCCTAATCGCTGATATTCATCAACACCCAACTGCATCAGATAATCCAAACACATATTTTTTGCCGCGCGCGCAGCAATCGTTGGCACATCAAACACAAATGGCACATCGCGATGTTGTTGCCAAAAAGCCAACATGTCTTCTTGTAAAAAACGCGCCACTTCCGTCAGCAATGTTTCACGTGCCACATGAATGCTGTCGACATCGACAACTCGCATGAGACCCGCAAGATATTTTTCACTCGGCAAACTTAACATACGTGCCAGCAACCATTTATCCGGTTGGTTACGGAAGACATATTGCAAAGCATCCAGCAAACTTTGCGGCACCGTCATCGCCTCACCCTCACGATACGCCTGTACCATGCGTAACAACGTATTAACAGTCAATTGAAATCCTGCTTCGCGTTGATTGAACGGATCCGTATCATGCCGTAACAATAACGCCAACGCATCATCTGTATAAGCGTACTCCAAACGCACTGGCGCAGAAAATTCTCGTAATAATGAAGGAATCGGTTGCTCCGAAATACCGGAGAAGACAAAATTATTTTCCGTTTCTTTTAATTGCAATAACGCCGCTTGCAGTTCATGACCCGCTTGATCTAACAATCCCATGACGATAGGAATATGAAAGGGTTTTTTATCCGCTTGCCCCGGCGTCGCTGGACAAGATTGACGTAATGTCAACGTGTAAATTTGCTTTGCCGCATCATAATGATCTGTTACATGCAATACCGGTGTACCTGCCTGGGTATACCATAAACGAAATTGCTGTAAATCAATTTTACTCGCTTCTTCATGCGCACAGACAAATTCTTCCGTGGTAACCGCACTGCCATCATGACGGCTAAAATACAAATCCATGCCTTTGCGAAAATTCGCTTCCCCCACCAGCGTGGCAATCATACGAATCACTTCAGCGCCTTTATTATAAACAGTATTCGTATAAAAATTGTTGATTTCAACAAAACTGTCAGGGCGTATCGGATGCGCCATAGGACTGGCATCTTCCGCAAATTGTGCACTACGCAAATAATCCACCGCATCAATACGCTCAACGGTACGCGAAGTGGTATCCGCTGTGAATTCTTGATCACGATAAATTGTCAAACCTTCTTTTAAACTCAATTGAAACCAATCACGACACGTAACACGATTACCACTCCAATTATGAAAATATTCATGCGCAATCACGGATTCAATATTAATATAGTCACGATCACTCGCCGATTGCGGACTGGCCAATATATATTTCGTATTAAAAATATTGAGACCCTTATTTTCCATTGCACCCATATTGAAGTCACCGACCGCGACAATCATATAAATATTTAAATCATATTCACGCCCAAATCGCACTTCATCCCAACGCATCGCTTTTTTAACCGCTTGCATAGCATGTGCTGTTTGCGCTTGATAGCCTTTATCGACATAAATTTGCAACACGATACGCCGACCCGATTGCGTCACAAAAAAATCTTCACGACAATCCAAATCGCCCGCCACCAACGCAAATAAATAGCTTGGCTTTTTAAAAGGATCTTGCCATTGCACCCAATGCCGCCCATCTGTCAACTCACCTTCAGCAAAACGATTGCCATTTGATAATAAATAAGGATAACGCGCCTTATCCGCGGTTATTTTCGTTGTAAACAACGTCATGACATCGGGACGATCCAAAAACCAGGTAATACGTCGAAAGCCTTCTGGTTCACATTGCGTGCAAAAATTACCGCCCGATTGATACAGCCCACTGAGCGCTTTATTCGTATGCGGATAAATGCGCGCTTTAGTCGTCACCACACAACGTGATGGCGGCGCAAGTAAAGTTAACTGCGTAGTCGTCAGTGTATAACGGGTAACTGGACACGGTTTGCCATCAAGCAGCAGAGAAAGTAATTCTAATTCTTCTCCCATTAAAACCAAATCTTCCATTACCGTTGCCGCAGGATTGCGCTGCAGTGTTAACGTCGCCGTCACAATTGCGTAATCTTCATAAAGATCAAAATCAAGTGCCACTTGGTCAATCAACCACGCAGGTGGCTGATAATCACGAAGATAAATAGTTTTAGGTTGAAGCGTAGACATAGAATAAATGCGCCTTGATATAAGGATATAAGCAAAAAACCCTGCGTCTAGCAGGGTTTTTTGTGTATCTATTACAAAAGATAGGGTAGGGAAACTGAGTACGCGGCAAACTGCATTGACGAGCGTCAGAGGGGGAGAACAGCGCGCCTCCCCTCTGACAACTCCCCCATCGCCAACATTTACCCTGCTTTATATAGGAGATACTTTTTTGTTGTACACAACTCACGTTTATGGCTTAAATTACTTGCTGCCAGTCGTGGTAGTTGTGGTATCTGTTGAACCCGTGGTGCCAGTCGCATCAGTTGCGCCGGCCGTATCAGTTGTGCCAGTCGTACCGGTCGTGTCACTGGAAGCAGTCTGTGTACCGGTTGTGCTGGTCGCAGTGCTGGTGGTGGCGTCAGTGGTAGCCGCTGGTGTTTGAGTCGTAGTTGTGGTTGCTTCATCCGCAAAAGCTGCACCTGCAACCAACGCCGTTGCCAGCAAGCCAGTAGCAAGAATTGTTTTCTTCATACAAAGTTTCCTTTTAAATTGAAAAATGAAATATGAGCAGTTACAACGTGCCCAACACCAGGGTATAATAATCACAACCAAGGCCTACGACAAGTCTCATGTTTAACAACAACTATCATAGCAACGTCAACCGCACTGAAATTGACCATTTCAGTCGGCTTGCCCATAGCTGGTGGCAAACTGACGGTGAAATGGCAACTTTGCATGCCATCAACCCCACGCGCGTCGACTATATAGAACAACGCTGCACACTGCCCAATAAAAAGCTACTTGATGTTGGCTGCGGTGGTGGCATTCTCAGCGAAAGCCTCGCACGCTTAGGCGCCAAGGTCACCGGCATCGATCTCGCCGAAGCCGCGTTGCAAACTGCGCAACTCCATGCCCATGAAAGCAAACTCACCATAGATTATCGTTTAATTGCGGCTGAAGCACTTGCCGCAGCCGAGCCCGGCCAATTCGATATCATCACCTGTTTTGAAATGCTAGAACATGTTCCCGACCCTGCCAGCATCATCAACGCCTGCGCACAATTGACCCAAGCAGGCGGCGATTTATTTTTTTCTACTTTAAATCGCACCCCTAAAGCATGGCTAACAGCAATTGTTGGTGCGGAATATGTTTTGCGTCTACTGCCGCGTAATACCCATCATTTTCGTCAATTCATCCGCCCAGCTGAATTAGCGAATTTATTACAAGATGCGGGTCTTACGCTCGTCAACCTCAGTGGTTTACAATACAATCCTTTGACTAAAATGGCGCAGCTCACGACAGATGTCAGTGTTAATTATTTAGTTCATGCGAGGAAACTATGAAAATGATACGCAGTGTATTATTCGATCTCGACGGCACCTTGCTCGATACTGCCGATGATATTGCCAATTTATTAAATACACTCCTTGCTGAACACGGCCGTCCGCCGCTGCCACACGCCACTATTCGCCCCGTCACCGGCACTGGCGCAACGGGTTTATTGCAATTAGGCGAATTTGATCCGACCGACCGCGCGCTACACGCGCGCCTACATGCACTTTATAAAACACAGATGCCTGGCACCACGCGGCTGTTTGAGGGTGTCGCTGAAACACTGGATTTTCTCGATAAAAATAATATGCCATGGGGTATTGTGACGAATCGCCTTACCGCGCAAACGACACCCCTACTTGAACATCTGCCCTTATTGCAGCGTGCCCGCTGCGTGGTCAGTGGTGACACAACGGCATTTAGTAAACCTCACCCTGCACCTTTATTGCATGCGTGTGAATTATTATCCTGCCCGCCGGCGCAATGCGTTTATATCGGCGATATGCGTACCGATGTGGAAGCCAGCCTCAGTGCCGGCGTACATGCTTTAGCGGTAACCTATGGCTATACTGCAGCAGAAAATCCCGCTGATTGGGGTGCGCATGCTTTATTAAATCATCTACGAGAACTCCCCACATGGCTCAACGCGCATTAATTTTAATTGATTTACAAAATGATTTTTGTGCCGGTGGCGCATTAGCCGTCCCTGAGGGTGATGCGGTTATTGCTATTGCCAATCAATTATTACGCACGCAAAAATTTGACCATATCGTCGCAACACGCGACTGGCATCCGGCGGGACATAAAAGTTTTGCCTCCAGTCATGACGGCCACAAACCTGGCGATAGCATTCAATTAGGTGGATTAAAACAAATATTATGGCCGGATCACTGTGTGCAATATAGTAAAGGTGCAGACTTTCACCCGGAACTCGATGCCGAGCGCATTCAGCACATAGTCTTTAAAGGTACAAACCCTGAAATAGATAGTTATAGCGCATTTTTTGATAACGCGCATCGTCATGATACCGGCCTGGCCGATTGGTTAACGGCACGATGCGTAACCGATGTTTTTATAATGGGATTAGCCACCGATTATTGCGTAAAATTTTCTTGTCTCGATGCAATACAAGCGGGTTTTCGTGTGAATTTAATTTTGGATGGTTGTCGTGGTGTCGAATTGCAAACCGGCGATTGCACGCGTGCCCTATTAGAAATGACAGATGCGGGTGTGAATGTGATTGATTCAACTAAGCTATATCTTCTCTAACGCTGCTACACGCATCTATTACAAAAGACAGGGACACTGCATTGATATAATCTAGCGGCAAGCCCCTATATCGCCTCGCATAATGCGTTTCAATTCCGGATGCATTTTCACCAATGCTTCGCCTGTTTTAATCAATAACTTTTGATGCGCCAGCGTCATATTTAATTGCGTACCGACATGTTGTGCTGCAGGAAAATCGTTGAGATCCAAGTACACCACCAGCACGCGATCGGCGCCTTTACTACACAATACATCACGCGTTACAAAACCAACGTGTGAACGCATATTGGCATGACTGGCATCGGTAATGGCAGAGGCGATACGCAACATCAGCGGCACACTATCGGGCGGCGCAAACTGACTTGAGTAAGGTTCAACCATGCCTTTATACGCATCAATGATAATCAATACTTTTGTTTTACTATGATCTTGCACTAATAAACTGAGCGCGGTAAAAATACCGAGATTATCCCCAATACCGCCATCATATAATTGCAAATAACAATCACGCCCATAACAACCGCGACTCACTAATGTTGTTGGCAGCATCGCCAATGGCACACTGGCGCTTGCCGTCAAACCCACAGCGGCGGGCATATCGCAACCATAACAAGGATGGGTGAATGGCGTGGTGATATTCACTTGCTGCATATGACTAAAATAACGCACCACACGATAACGCGCGAGAATATCCGGTGTAAAAGGAAAAATTTCTGCATTTTGATAGATCGTCGCATTAGCGACCCAATAAGGCAAATGCTGACCACCAGCAGGATAAGCAAAAATATCCCCTAAGCGTAATCCGCCTTGTGGTGTCACCAGCAACGTTTGATTTAAACGCTGCTCAATTTTCAGGCTGCGATCTTTACCAAAAAACAATAAACCCGTCAGATCAGCGCGCAGCGGATTGGCATCAATATCATTCTCCACGCCTTTATCTTGCGCCAGCATATGATTCACTGTGTTATTCAAAGAAAATAACGCGCCCGGATGCACTTTGTGATAATTATACAATTGCGTCAAGTAGTAACCCGCGCCAAAACCGCCACCCGATACAGTCGAAAAATAGTCGACTTTTTGCAATAAATTATGTTTTTTATCGGCAAGCGAAATTTTCTCTAGCCCCATTAATACACCCAGCACCAGATTGGCCGCTCGATATCCGCCCCCGGATGCCGCAATGGCAATTGACACCGCGCGGGGTTTTTGCGGCTGTGGATAGCTGTTCAAATCAATAAATTGTGGTTTTTCTAATGTAGGATCAAGCGCCTCGGCCGCCGGATAGTTGGTCGTCGCCGTATTGGCCGCAGCCTGCAAACGACGCGAAATAGTGGTGCATGCTGTTAGCAGTATCAAACTGCATAACAGGCATAGCTGTAATATACGTGACATTGCGTGGCTTTCCCCCGTGCCGATTGACAGGTATTATATAGAGCCATCATTGTAAAAGTAAGCCACCATGTCCGCCGACACCCTACAGCCCGGCCTTCTTGCCATCACAGGCAGCGATAGCACACGCCTACTCCAAGGGCAACTGACATGCGATGTCAACCTCGCGCCGGGCGAAAATTGCTGGGGCGCACACTGCACCCCACAAGGACGCGTCATCAGCTTATTTCAATTACACTACACGGAAACCGGCTTTTATCTACAAATGCCCGCAACCCTCGTCCCCATTGCACTGGCCGGCTTAAAAAAATATGCTGTTTTTTTCAAGGTAACGCTTGCAGATGTCAGTGACCATTGGCCGGCCGATTTTCCCCGCCCAGCGCTTGATTGGCACGCGCAATTAATTACGCAAAACATCCCCAGCCTTTTACCTGAAACAAGTGAAAAATTTTTCACGCATGAATTGCGGCTCACCGCACTTAACATGATCAGCTTCACTAAAGGCTGTTATACCGGCCAAGAAATTATTGCACGCATGCATTATCGTGGTAAGCCTAAACATCTTTTGTATCGCGCGCACTGCCGCACATCAACAGACTTACAGCGTGGCCAAGCGATTTATACGGCACAGGGCGCAGATGCCACGTTGGTGGATTATGACGCGTCCAGATTGCTCATTGTCGCGCCGATCGCACGCATCGCCTCCCAATTTTTTATTGACAAAAACAATACAATTGTCATCGACACTTTACAGGAAATTCCATGAGTAGAACTTTACGTATCGCCATAGGTCAAATCAATTGCACCGTCGGTGCGATTGATGAAAATGTTGAAAAAATATTAAAAACCGTAGAAACTGCACGCGATAAACATCAGGCGGATGTCCTCGTTTTACCAGAGCTCGCCCTCTGCGGTTATCCTGCTGAAGATTTATTATTGCGTAAACACTTTATACAAAGTTGCGAAGAAGCCTTACGGCAATTAAAAAAAGAAATTAAAGATATTTATTGTTTAGTCGGCCATCCACATTTACAAAATGGCAAGCTCTATAACGCTTGTTCATTAATTCATGCTGGCAATATTGTCGCCACTTACCATAAACGTCATCTCCCCAATTATGGCGTATTTGACGAGCAGCGTTATTTTACCGCCGGCACATCGCCCTGCGTTGTCGATATTAAGGGTGTCAGCGTAGGGCTCGTCATTTGTGAAGATTTATGGTTTGCAGACACGGTAGCCGATAGCGTGCATCACGGAGCACAATGCATTTTGGCACCCAATGCATCGCCATTTGAATATGATAAACACGAAAAACGCAGCCAAATGCTGATAAATCTTGCGCGCAATCACAAAATACCCTTAATTTATTGTAATTTAATTGGCGGCCAAGATGATCTCGTATTTGATGGCGGCTCACTGATTGCTGACGCTAATGGCAGCATTGCGCATTGCGCTGGGTTTTTTAAGGAAAATATCACTTGCACCCCCATTGAGATAGGTCAGCCCATCAAATCGCAGACGCTCGCCATTCCCACGATAGACGCACGCATTTATCAAGCATTAGTTTGTGCGACACGTGATTATATTATCAAAAATCATTTCCCTGGCGCATTGATTGGCGTATCAGGCGGTATAGATTCCGCCTTAACGCTGGCCATTGCCGTAGATGCACTCGGCGCAGATAAAGTGCATGCCGTGATTCTTCCTTCGCGGCACACCTCACAGATCAGTCTGGAAGAAGCCTATGCCGTCGTAAAAGCGCTGGGTGTCAGTCATGAATTGATTGATATCGAGCCGATTTATAGCGCATTTTTACAAAGCCTGGCAACACGCTTTGCCGGCAAACCGGTCGACACAACAGAAGAAAATTTACAAGCACGTTGCCGCGGCACGCTGATGATGGCTATTTCCAATCAAACCGGCAAAATTGTGTTGACGACGGGTAATCGCAGCGAACTAGCCGTGGGTTATGCCACGCTTTATGGTGATATGGCGGGGGGGTTCAATGTATTAAAAGATATTCCCAAAACGCGTGTTTATCAATTAGCACACTATCGCAACAGCCTCGCGGCCGCCATTCCCAAACGCACAATAACGCGTGAACCCACCGCAGAATTGGCCGCCAACCAAAAAGATGCTGACACATTGCCACCCTATGATATTTTAGACAAAATTTTGGAATATCATCTTGATCAGGCAGAAAGTATTGATGAAATTGTCGCGCACGGCCTTGATCGCACGCTCGTTGAGCGCATCGCGGGTCTCGTCGCGCGTAATGAATACAAGCGCCGCCAAGCGGCGCTGGGACCCCGCATACACCATAAAGCGTTTGGTCGCGATCGCCGCTATCCGGTGACATGCGGCTGATTTATATTTGCGTAACAGCTCAGCACGCTCACCCTCACCCGCCGGCCTACGGCCGGCGGGTGAGGGTACTGAGCGCGTAACTATTCAGATGGCTAGTCGGGCAAATAGCTCGCCCGCCTGACGCCACTTAAGGGGGAGAATCGCGATTCTCCCCC
>VFKI01000092.1 GCA_009885665.1 Gammaproteobacteria bacterium | reverse complement strand
ACTTTGGTGCGGAATGTCGGTTAAGCATACGGCGGCTCCAAAAAGGTTGAAGATGAGCGTGGTGCTGCTTAAAGCCGACCTGCCGTGGGTTCGTCGGATCGTAAAATACAAGGACGTATTTTCCGACCGCATGGATGCAGCTTCATCCGACGCGGCACACGGTGGGTTGGCTGAGTTAACTTAATGGCAGTGATCCCTTGTATCCCCTACATACAAAAAATACTTTGGTGCGAAATGTCGATTACACGTCCAAATTTATCACATCCAACGCATGTGTTTCGATAAAATCACGCCGCGGCTCCACTTGATCACCCATCAATGTCGTAAACATTTTATCCGCCGATACAGCGTCTTCTATCGTCACTTGTAACATACGTCGCACAGCGGGATCCATTGTTGTTTCCCACAATTGATCCGGGTTCATTTCACCCAAACCTTTATAACGCTGGATCGTTTGGCCTTTTTTAGCTTCCGCCAACAACCATTCCACGGCTTCAGCAAATACGCTCACGGACTGTTGACGCTCATTACGTTTGACATAAGCATCCGCAGCGAGTAAATGATGGATTTTTTGTCCCAAGCGCGTCATTTTGAGATATTCACTGGTCGCAATAAAGGCCGCATCCAATACAAAACGATGATCGGCACCATGCGCACTAATTGTCACTTCAGGCAACCATAATTGATTTTCGACATCCGCTACGACCTTAGCTGTATAACTGATGGCTTCACCTTCACCGGTTTTGCCAGGGTTATCACCTAACAAATCCATTAACGCCGATAAAAAATGGCTTACTTTATCTTTATTGCCCAAATCCTGAACTAACAAAGGCTGAATATTGATCAACGCTGCCAACATGCCTGCTGGATAACGGCGTGCGAGACGCTGCATATCCGTCATGACTGACAAGTATTCGAGTAATAATTTTTCTAATGCCGCGCCGGCAATAGGCGGTGCATCTGCGCCAGGATAGAGTGCTGCGCCTTCCAGCGCGGTCTGAACCAATGCTGCTTCCAACGCTTTTTCGTCGCGTAAATATTCTTCTTGCTTACCTTTCTTTAATTTATACAAAGGCGGTTGAGCAATATAGATATGGCCACGCTCAATCAATTCTGGCATTTGTCGATAAAAGAAAGTCAGCAGCAACGTACGGATATGTGAGCCGTCGACGTCAGCATCGGTCATGATAACGATGTGATGATAACGTAACTTATCTGGATTATAGTCTTCGCGACCAATGCCACAGCCCAATGCCGTGATCAATGCGGCAACTTCTACCGATGACAACATCTTATCAAAACGCGCTTTTTCGACATTTAAGATTTTACCTTTCAACGGTAAGACCGCTTGCGTACGTCTATCCCGCGCTTGTTTAGCCGAGCCACCAGCGGATTCCCCTTCCACAATAAACACTTCTGACTTAGTCGGATCTTCTTCCTGACAGTCGGCCAATTTTCCGGGCAAGCCCGCCATATCTAACGCACCTTTACGGCGCGTCATTTCACGCGCCCTCCGCGCCGCTTCACGCGCACGCGCCGCATCGATCACTTTAGAAACAATCGCTTTGGCATCTTGTGGAAATTCCAGCAAAAAATCCTGCAACTTTTCAGCCATTGCCGATTCCACTACGGCTTTAATTTCAGATGAAACCAATTTTTCTTTGGTTTGTGAAGAAAATTTTGGATCAGGCATTTTAACGGACAAGACAGCCGTTAAACCTTCACGAAAATCATCGCCTGTCGTAGACACTTTGTCGCGCTTTAAAAACCCTTCTTTTTCAATATAGCTGTTCATGACGCGCGTCAATGCACCGCGAAAACCCGCCAAATGTGTACCACCATCTTTTTGTGGAATATTATTGGTAAAACAAAATATTTTCTCATTAAAAGTATCATTCCATTGCAGCGCAACTTCGACTGTCATACGGTCTTTTTCTGTCAAAAAATAAAATACTTTGCTGTGAACAGGTGTTTTATTATGATTGAGATCTTCGACAAAAGCGCGAATACCGCCCTTGTATTCAAATATATCTTTTTTACCGGTACGCTCATCTGTTAAATAAATCTGAATGCCCGAATTCAAGAAAGATAATTCACGCAAGCGGCGCGCTAAAATATCATATGAATAAATAATATTGGTAAAAGTTGCTGAGCTCGCCCAAAAAGTCACTTCCGTGCCGCGTTCAGTTGTCTCACCGGCAACGGCCAAGGGTGCATCTGGCTCGCCATGACGATAGGTTTGGGTGTGCAGCTTTCCGTCTAACCTTATGTTTAATTGCAGTTTTTCAGAAAGCGCATTCACGACAGACACCCCAACGCCGTGTAAACCACCTGAGATTTTATATGAATCGCTATCAAACTTACCGCCAGAATGCAGTACAGTCATAATCACTTCAGCGGCTGAGCGACCCTCTTCCGAATGAATATCTACAGGAATGCCGCGACCATTATCTTTGACCGTTACGGACTCATCAGCATGAATTGTGACGTTGATTTTATTACAAAATCCTGCCAACGCTTCATCAATGGCATTATCTACCAGTTCAAACACCATATGATGCAGGCCGGTACCATCATCGGTATCGCCGATATACATGCCAGGACGCTTGCGCACCGCATCTAAGCCTTTTAATACCTTAATACTGGAAGAATCATAACTGGTTGTGTTTGTCACGCGATTACCTCATTGAATTCCATTGCCTGCCCTATCTTGTTTAATAGATACGGTTTTATCGTAACTGCTCAGGTACCTTAGGCGAACCGGCCATCTTTGGCCAATCTTTTACGAAAAATTTCTTCAAAATGCTCACATACTTCTGTGTATGCTCCGCTTTTTCATCAATTTTTCGCAAAACCTTGGCTCAAATCTGGCCGTTTTCTGCAAAATGCAGTCTCAGCTGAATAGTTACATTTTATCACACCATGTTCCACGTGGAACATCTGCATTGCCACACTGTCGGGTATTGCTTTCGCCAGTTGCGTCGTGTCGATAGCTGTCAAAAATATTTGCGCTTGTTGCTTGACCAATAGCGCTAATAATTTTAGTTGGCTGGTACTATCTAGCTCTGCCGATAAGTCATCTACTAAGTAAATGGGTTGCTTATATTGCTGTTGTAGCAGCGCACCCTGAGCGACAAGCATAGCACAAAAGAACAATTTTTGCTGCCCTCTGGAAAGCCGTTCACGTGCCGCTATCTGGTTAATTTTAATATTAAAATCGGCGCGATGCGGCCCGACTGACGTCGCACCCAGCTGCATATCTTTAGCCAACGCTTGCTCAAGCGCTTGTTGCAACGAATTTTCAGCATCCCAGCCAGGATAATAATCTAATGTGACATCAGGTAGCGCTAATAATGCCAGCAAAGCTTCGCTTAAATGTGGCAACAATTGCGCTACGAAGGCACGGCGCGCACTATCCAGCACCATACCACTTTTAACCAGCTCCGCGGTCCAGCTCGCCAACTCTTTGCCGCCTTTACGTTGCCGTAACAAGACATTACGTTGTCGCAAAGCACGTGCGTATTGCTTCCAAATTTGCAAAAAACTTGTTGCCTGATAAAATGCGCCCCAATCCAGATATTTACGCCGAAACGCCGGCCCTGCATCCAATAACTGATGCGCACCCGCGTGCAATAACAACACGGGCGTCGCTTGCGCCAAAATCGTAAATGATTGACGATCTTCACCCGCAACGCGTAACTTGATTTTACCTGTACGATTTTTTGCCACGCCGATTGGCACGCTTGTTTGGGTATAACGATTTGAAATATGAGCAAATAATGAAAACGCTACCGCATTGGTATTGATTAAGTTTTGCGCGGTTGCTGTGCGAAATGAGCGGCCATTGATTAAATAATAAACAGATTCAATTAAGCTCGTTTTACCGCTGCCATTGCTGCCATAAAATAAATTAATGCCCGCAGGCAGCAAGTTCAACTTAACTGAAGTGAGATTACGAAATTCATTTATATCCAATCGTGTCAGCGACATATTAATATCTGACCGGCATCACCACATAAAAACTGCTATGACCACCACTGGCATCGACCGGCTCAATCAGCACACCCTCATCTGGATCGCTAAATGACCAGCGCACGCGCTCAGTGGACAATGTTGATACAACATCAAGCAAATACGCTACATTAAAACCAATTTCCAAATCATTGCCCTGGTATTCCAAAGCAATAATATCTTCGACTTCTTCTTGCTCTGGATTATTCGCCATAATGCGTAAACTGTCAGCGGCCATTTGCAGCGTCACGCCACGAAATTTTTCATTGCATAATATTGCGGCGCGAAGCAAGCCTAAGCGCAATATTTCTCTATCCGCTGTGGCAAAATGCTCTATTTTGCGCGGTATCAACCGCTGATAATCGGGATATTGCGCCGACACGAGCCCAGACGTTAATGTCCACTCACCTGCTTCAACCCGCATATGATCTTTACCCAAATGCAGTGTAACCGATGTTTCATTGCCTGCTTCCAGTAAACGCAACAATTCCAACACACTTTTGCGTGGCAAAATCACGCGGCTGCCCAAACCATCGACCGCTGCGCCTTCCAATTGACTTAACGCGAGGCGATGCCCATCTGTCGCCACACATTTAATCGTTCCCTGCGCAATATCCACCAATGTGCCGTTCAAATAATGGCGAATATCTTGTTGCCCCATGGCAAAATGTACGCTATCCAATAATTGACGCAACGCCGCTTGCGGCAAGCTAAACGCCATATCAAAAGAAACTTTTTCTAACGCAGGGAAATCTGTAGCGGGCAGCGTCGCCAGTAAAAAGCGGCTGCGTCCCGAACGTAACACCACATTATTCCCTTCCAACGTCAGCTTGACTTCAGCGGCTTCCGGTAACGCACGGCAAATATCCAATAATTTCCGCGCCGACACTGTCGTCATCCAGTCACCCTCAGTCGCAGTGGGGACAAGCGTGGCAATCAATTCTAATCCTGTATCCGTCGCAGTGAGCGATAATGCGCCAGGACTCACCTTGATGAGAACATTCGCCAAAACAGGCATGGTTTGTTTGCGCTCGACGATGCCACTGATCATTTGTAAGACTTTAAATAATGCGGCGCGCTGTATCGTGACTTGCATATTCATCCATCCTTTAAGTCGTTAACGTACGAAGAAGATTGGTAAAATCTTCTTCTATGCTTTGATTAGAGAGTTTCAGACCCGCGATCACGCGACAAGCATGCAATACCGTGGTATGGTCGCGCCCGCCAAATGCATCGCCAATTTCCGGCAAGCTATGGTTGGTCAATTCTTTTGCTAATGCCATGGCTACCTGACGCGGCCGCGCCACAGAGCGGCTACGTCGTTTGGATAATAAATCTGCGATTTTCACCTTGTAATATTCCGCAACAGTACGCTGAATATTCTCAATTGTGATCAACTTATCTTGTAATGCCAGTAAATCACGCAACGCATCCTTCACGAAATCCACTGTGATCGACTTACCGGTAAAATGCGCATTGGCAATAATACGCTTAAGTGCGCCTTCCAATTCACGTACATTAGAACGAATGCGTTTAGCGACAAAAAAAGCGACTTCATAGGGCAGCTCGATGTTAGAGCGCTCAGCTTTGCTCATTAAAATCGCAACGCGCGTTTCTAATTCAGGTGGCTCAACGGCAACTGTTAAACCCCAGCCAAATCGCGATTTTAGCCGCTCTTCGACGCCATTAATCTCTTTTGGATACCGATCGCATGTCAGGATAACCTGTTGCTGGCTTTCTAAAAGCGAGTTAAAGGTATGAAAGAATTCTTCTTGTGAACGATCTTTACCCGCAAAAAATTGAATGTCATCGATCATTAAAGCGTCTACCGTACGATAGTAGCGCTTGAATTCATTCATGGCATTGGTTTGCAGTGCCCTGACCATATCCGCGACAAAGCGCTCTGAATGCAGGTATAACACTTTGGCATTCGGCTTGTTACGCATAATTTGATTGCCGATCGCATGCAACAAATGCGTTTTACCCAGGCCTACGCCGCCATAAAGAAACAATGGATTATACGCCACCCCTGGATTCTCACCGACTTGTTGCGATGCAGCGCGCGCTAATTGGTTTGACTTCCCTTCGACAAACGAATCAAACGTAAATGCTGGATTGATATTGCTTTGATGATTAGGCCCAGCTGCGACTGCTGCAGGTTGTGAATATGATTGCGGCGCTGTTGAAGCTGCGACGGGTGCAGCAGCGTGCGCAATTGCAGCGGGCGCCGCACTGCGCCTATCGCCACCCAAGCTACCCACTTCCAACTGAATCGTCGGCGTTGCATCGGGCGCACTAAATTGTTCGACCAATTCACCAATACGGCTTAAAAAGCGCTCGCGTATCCAGTCCAGCACAAAACGATTGGGCGCAAACAACGTCAGCTGCTGTCCAGCCAATTCTGCCTGTAAAGGCCGAATCCAGGTATTAAATTGCTGCGCCGGAAATTCATCCTGCAAACAATTCAGACACTTATCCCACAACGCTGTACTCACCCAAGCAAACCTCGAAAGAAGTCACCACTCATACGCCTACACGGGCAAAGTTCGCATTTAGCGAGCCGAAAGGAGGAACCCCCCATCGCGAAAAATAAGCTCGCCCCTGGCTTTGCTGGTATTTTTTGAAGATCGTGTTGAATGGCTACCAAAAATATATATGAAGAAGGGCGACCATCATACCAGCTTAAGGCGCCTAGGTTCTACGATATTTTTAAACAGCTGGCGCATTATGATCGTATTAATAAACTGCGTATCCATCGTTACAGCAGAAGCTGTTCCTGATCAGCAGCAAAGTGCGTATGATAAGCGTCTGCCAGTTCCTCTGCCCTCTCTTTTGTAGTAGATACGTCTGCCAAACCACTTCGGAATGCCATGCTTATGACCCGCGCCCCCTCCTCGCTCCAGCCTGCCTTAATCCTCGTTGACGGCTCGTCTTATCTTTACCGCGCCTTTCACGCCATGCCCAGCCTCACGAACAGCAAAGGCATGCATACCGGCGCAATCTATGGCGTGATCAATATGTTACGGCGCCTACAATCTGAATATCAGCCCAACTATATCGCCGTCGTGTTTGACGCCAAAGGCAAAACCTTTCGCGACGCAATTTTTCCTGCCTACAAAGCCCATCGCCCACCGATGCCGCCTGAATTAGCGCAACAAATTCCGGCAATTCACGCTATTATTCGCGCGCTCGGCTTACCGTTGTTGATGGAAGAAGGCGTGGAAGCGGACGATGTAATCGGCACGTTGGCACGTGCTGCGGAAAGCGCCGGCATAGACACGTTGATTTCCACGGGCGACAAGGATTTAGCACAGCTGGTCAGCGACCACACCACACTGGTCAACACCATGCATGACACGTTACTGACACCCGAATCCGTCAAAGAAAAATTTGGTGTTACACCGGCACAAATTATCGATTATTTAACCCTGGTCGGCGACAGCGTTGACAATATTCCCGGCGTACCCGGTGTGGGCCCCAAAACCGCCGTCAAATGGCTAAATGAATTTAATTCGCTGGATGACATTATAAAAAATATCGATAAAATAAAAGGGAAAGTCGCAGAAAACTTGCGCGCACACATCGACACCCTGCCACTCGCCAAACAATTAACGACGATCAAAGTGGATGTGGCGCTGCCTATCGATTACTTACAATTAAAAAATACGCCACCCGATATTGCACAATTACAAACACTTTATCATGAATATGAATTTAAAAATTGGCTCCACGCATTATTGAGTGAAGCCCCAAAAATACAAGAAAATAAACACGAAAAATATCAAACTATTTTCACTGAAACTGATTTAAAAAATTGGTTAACGCGCTTAAAAAATGCAAAAACCTTTGCGTTTGATACGGAAACAACCAGCTTAAATTATATGCAAGCAGAATTAGTGGGCATGTCATTTTGCGATAAACCCGGCGAAGCTATCTACATTCCTTTAACACATCATGATATAACTGCGCCTAAACAATTAAAAAGAGAATGGTGCTTACAACAATTACGTGAATTACTCGAAAATAATACCCCACAAAAAATTGGCCACCATATTAAATATGACATGGAAATACTGGCGCGTTATGGCATAACGTTACGGGGTATTGCGTCAGATACTTTATTAGAATCGGCATTATTGGACAGCGCCAGCAATAATCATGACATGGACTCATTGGCATTAAAACATTTAAACTGGCGTACAATTGCCTTTAGCGATGTCGCCGGCAAAGGCGCCAAGCAAATCACTTTTGATTATGTGTCAATTGAAAAGGCTGCAATTTATGCTGCTGAAGATGCTGATGTCACCTTGCAATTACATCAGCTTTTTACGCCGCGCTTAACAAAAGAAGTTGGCATACAAAAAGTATTAACGGAAATTGAGCTCCCTTTAATTCCCGTCCTGGCGCGCATGGAAAGAACGGGCGTATTGATCGATGCCACGATGCTACAAAAACAAACAAAAATACTT
>VFKI01000062.1 GCA_009885665.1 Gammaproteobacteria bacterium | reverse complement strand
GGTGGCGGTGGCGGTGGCGGCGCAGGTTCTGGCAAGTCTCACCACAACCGCAATGGCTTTGCTGCCCGCAAAGAAGGTCGCGATGGTAACAAATCCGGTTTCCGCCCACCGGCCAAACGCCAAGGCAAACCGTTCCGCAGATCAGAAAGCCGAGTCTCTGCTGCTTAGCTGCTTAAGATACATTTGACATACCCCCTACATAAAACAGGGTAAATGTTGGCGATGGGGGAGTTGTCAGAGGAGGAAAAAACGGCAGGAAAGCCGTTTTTTTCGCACACAGTGCGCCCGCCAGGGCAAGCCTCCAGGGATGGAGGCGAGACAATGCGCTATTCTCCCCCTCTGACGCTCGTCAATGTAGTTTGTCGCGTACTCAGTTTCTCTACCCTATCTTTTGTAGTAGATACATTTGACGCCGCCGTCACTATCCTTGATAATCGTTTTATTATGTCAAAGGTGGAGGCGGCGCGTTATACGCGTTGAATATAATGCTGATAAAATCACAATTGATTGCAAATATGTGTCGCGAACTTTCATGGCTACCAGAACGTGATATCAGCTATGCGGTTAACTGTATACTCGACCAAATGCGCCACACGCTTGGCCATGGCGGTCGCATTGAAATTCGTGGCTTTGGTAGTTTTTGCCTGCATTATCGCCCACCGCGGCGCGCCCACAATCCCAAAACGGGTGAAAAACTCGTCACACAACCCAAGCATGCTGTTCACTTTAAACCCGGCAAAGAAATCCGTGAACGCGTGAATGCTAACCGTCATTCCCCGATCCTCCACGAAGATGGCGAGTACGCAGAAGATTTTGAATAGGACAAATAAGCCATAAAATGCAAATTGCACAACCTATTGCAGGTGTTAAGCACCTCATTGCTGTTGCCTCCGGAAAAGGCGGCGTGGGGAAATCCACGGTTGCGGTCAATTTAGCACTGGCGCTCGCCCAGACAGGTGCACGCGTCGGTTTGCTTGATGCGGACATTTATGGCCCCAGCCTACCGGTCATGCTAGGCGCCCATAACCAGCCTGCAATCATCGATAAAAAAATTCAACCGCTCAATTTACATGGCATACAAGCAATGTCGATTGGCTACCTCGTCGCCGGCGGCACCGCCATGATTTGGCGCGGCCCTATGGCGACTAGCGCGTTGCAACAATTGTTATATGACACTTTATGGGATAACTTAGATTATCTCATGATTGATTTACCGCCTGGCACGGGTGACATCCATTTATCCCTCGTACAAAAAGCGCCATTGACGGGCGCGGTCATTGTGACAACACCGCAACGTTTAGCGCTGGTCGATGCTGAGCGCGCCTGTGAAATGTTTGGCAAAGTACACGTGCCATTATTGGGCATTATCGAAAACATGAGTACGCATCAATGCAGCCACTGCGGTCACACTGAGGCTATTTTCGGTCAGGGTGCGGGCGCAACGCTGGCAAAACAATTTGATACGCCATTATTAGGCAGTTTGCCATTGGCAGCGCGCATTGGCGCAGAAACCGATCGCGGCACGCCGACTGTTGTCACCGACCCACACAGCATTTATGCAAAAGATTTTCAAATGATTGCCGCTGCCTTGCAAGCACGTGTTACGCAACTTGCTGCCAGCGGCAATGATTTCCCTGAAATTATCATAAAAAATGATTAGAGGATAAATACATGGTATCTATTACAAAAGATAGGGTAGAAGAATTGAAATACGCAGCACACTGCATTGACGAGCGTCAGAGGGGGAGAATAGCGCTCTCCCCCTCTGACAACTCCCCCATCGCTCCCTGCTACCTTAATTTATGTAAAGGATACAACACATGACGATTAAATCCGACAAATGGATACGCCGCATGGCAACTGACCACGGCATGATAGAACCATTTACGCAAACGCAAGTACGTGACGACGACATAAACGGCAACCGACTGGTATCGTATGGCACGTCCAGCTATGGTTACGATATCCGCTGCGCGCGCGAATTTAAAATTTTTACCAACATTAATTCTGCGATTGTCGATCCGAAAAATTTTTGCGCCAGCAGTTTTGTCGATATTGAAGCGGATGTCTGTATTATTCCGCCGAACTCTTTTGCGTTGGCGCGCAGCATGGAATATCTACGCATTCCACGTAATGTATTAGTGATTTGCGTCGGCAAATCGACGTATGCGCGCTGCGGCATCATCGTCAATGTCACCCCGCTGGAGCCCGAATGGGAAGGCCATATTACCTTGGAATTTTCCAATACTACGCCGCTACCGGCTAAAATTTATGCCGGCGAAGGTGTCGCGCAATTATTATTTTTGGAATCCGACGAAGCGTGTGAAACGTCTTATCGCGATCGCGGCGGTAAGTATCAAGGCCAAAAAGGCGTCACGCTGCCTGTGACATAAGGAATATAGACATGTCAAAACGCAAAATACTTGTTACTTATGCGCTCACTTATGCCAATGGCATGTTACATCTTGGCCATATGACCGGCTTTATTATGACCGACATTTGGGTGCGTTTTCAAAAAATGTTGAGGAATGATTGCTTTTTTGTATGCGGCTGCGATGCACACGGCACGCCCATTATGATCAAGGCAGAAAAATCAGGCGTGACACCGGAAGCGTTGGTGGAATCCGTGCGCGCCAGTCACCAACAAGATTTAGCGCAATTCATGATTGATCTCGATAATTATCACACCACACATTCCCCTGAAAACCGTCAATTAGTTGAAGATATATTTCTCTATCACCAAAAAGCCGGCAACATCGTGCAGCGCAGCATCAATCAAGCATACGACCCAGAAAAACATATGTTTTTACCGGATCGTTTGATTAAAGGCACCTGCCCGCGCTGTGGTGCACACGAGCAATATGGTGACAATTGTGAATCCTGTGGCGCGACATATGCGCCCACCGATTTAATCAATCCACGCTCCACACTATCAGGCGCGACACCGATTGAAAAAGAATCGGTACATTATTTCTTCCGTTTAACGCATTACTCCGATTTTTTACAAAACTGGACGCGTGCCGGGCATTTACAAACTGAAGTCACGCATAAATTGGATGAATGGTTTTCGAGCGGTTTAAAGGATTGGGATATTTCGCGAGATGCGCCGTATTTTGGCTTTACCATTCCGGGCGAAACCGCGCGTTATTTTTATTGCTGGCTGGATGCGCCGGTAGGTTACATGGCAAGTTTTTTTGAATATTGCAACCGCACTAAGCGCGCAGATTTCAATGAATACTGGGACAAAGACAGCACAACCGAAGTTTATCATTTCATTGGTAAAGACATCATTTATTTTCATGCTTTATTTTGGCCGGCATTATTGGCTGACACCCCCTACCGCACACCGACCGCCATTCATACCCATGGCTTTTTGACAATCAATGGCCAAAAAATGTCAAAGTCGCGCGGCACGTTTATTCAAGCCAATACGTTTGCCGAACATATTCCAACGGAATATTTGCGTTATTACCTCGCCGCGCACATGACCGCGCGTATTGAAGATATGGATTTGCAGTTGACTGATTTTATGCAGCGCATCAATGCGGAATTGGTCGGCAAATTTGTGAATATTGCCAGTCGTGCCGCGCGTTTCATTGCGCAATATTTTAATAACACGTTAGCGCACGAAATGGATACGCCAGAATTATTTACACAGTTTGCCCATGTGGGGAATGCATTGGCCGAGCGATATGAAAAACGTGAATTTGCTGAAGCTTTACGTGAAATTATGCTGCTCGCCGACCAAGCGAATCAATATATTGATAGTAAAAAACCATGGGTATTGATTAAAGAAGCAGATAAACAAAATGAAACGCAGGCGATCTGCACCACCGCGCTTAATGTATTCCGGCAACTGATGATTTACTTAAAACCGGTCTTACCGGGCATTGCCGCAGAAGTTGAAGCTTTTTTAAATGTCTCGCCCTTACATTGGGCTGATAAAGATCAACCGTTACTGGCGCATAGAATTAACACTTTTGTGCCATTGGCGACACGCTTGACCGAAGCCCATATAACTGCATTACAAAACGCAGCGGCTGCAGTGACAGCATGAGCAAAGACGTTGACACTATTTTGGCGCACTGCACGGATAAAGTCGCCTTTATCCGTGAAGCGGAATGTATTGGCTGCGTCAAATGCATAGTCGCCTGCCCGTTTGATACCATCATCGGCACCGCTAAGCGCATGCACACTGTCTTAATCGATGAATGCACTGGCTGTGAATTATGCGTACCTGCCTGCCCTGTCGATTGCATTGAAATGGTTGCGCCGCCAACATCACAAGATCGCACATTATTACAGCCAAAATACCGTGAGCGTTTTCACGCACATGCCCAACGCCTCGCCGAACAACACCGTATGCAGCGTAAAATACGTCAACAAGTTGCCAAACCCTCGGCGGATGATCGTAAAGCGTATATCAACGCAGCGATGGCACGGCGACAAAATAAAGCATAAAAGGGAAGTCTATTCTTAGGAACGTGCACGTTCCTTACTAGCGAATGGCTGGAGGCCGATAAGCTTCTGCCGCCATGACTAAGGCTCTGCGCATAAATAACTTTTACACCTTGCATCCCATCATGGCATCATCTATAAACGTTCCTCAGTCGAAAAACCTCGAAATACTTCAATATTCCTGCGATTTTTCTTCTTCCGGTACGCTTATATCTGACACCACGCTGGGCGCAATCTGTCAAAGTTATTTATGCGCAGAGCCTAAAAATCTAT
>VFKI01000177.1 GCA_009885665.1 Gammaproteobacteria bacterium | reverse complement strand
GAGGCAAAAATGCGTTTTAAAGCGCAGTTTACACGCAAGTAAATGAGCATTTAAAACGCATTTTTAACGAAGAGTTATCAAAAAAGACGGATCCTTGGAATGTCGGTTACCATTATTATTTAATATGAGAGGTATTGCTATGAAATCTATTAAGTTGCGCGCGATGTTGGCGGCGAGTGTCTTGGTGGCCAGTACGCTCAGTTCGGTAGGCTATGCTGCGGATGTGGGTAAAGCGGTGCAAATGCAAGAAGGCGTGTATTTGTCGCAACCGCGTACCGATATTATTAATTTCACCCTGACGGATAATCATGGCAAACCCTTTACCCGTGATAACCTCAAAGGGCATTGGACGATGATGTTTTTTGGTTTTACAAATTGCGGCATGGTTTGCCCGACGACGTTGGCGGCATTACGCGATATGTATCACACCTTACAAAAAAAATTGCCAGCAGATCAATTGCCGCAAGTCGTGATGGTATCGGTTGATCCAGCGCGTGACAGCGTGGCGCGCATGAATGACTATGTCAATTCATTTGATTCACATTTTATTGGTGCGCGTGCGGATATTACTGAAACCGTTAAATTAGAAAAGAATTTGCATATTGCTGCGGCAAAAATTGAATCTAATGGTCATTACACCATTAATCATAGTGCGGAAATATTGTTGTTTAATCCATTGGGACAACTGCAAGCATTTTTGAGTTATCCGCATCATGCGCCGCAAATGGTTAAGGATTATCAAGATATTTTATTGAAAGATACTTTTCTTGTGTTGAAAAAATGAAGTCTCTTTATCACATCGTTGCGCTTATTGCCTTATCATGGCTGTTGTTGGCGGGGTGTTCTCGTCAACAACCGGCGCTGCAGGCCAGTAATGGTACGATGATCCCACTTGCCGCATTGCAAGATAAATGGGTGGTTGTGAATTATTGGGCGAGTTGGTGCGAAGCGTGCGCTGAGGAAATTCCGCAGTTAAATGCATTTAATCGACAAATTCAACAGAGTAATGTTGTGTTGCTGGGTGTGAATTATGATGCATTGTCGCCGACAGTATTATCAGCTGCGGTGAAAAAAGCGGGGATTCATTATGCAGTGTTGAGCACAGACGTGAGTGCTTTGTGGCAATTACCACAGCCAACTGCCTTGCCGGTAACGTATATTTTAGCGCCAGGCGGGCGCTTGGTAGAAACTATTTTGGGTGCAACAACGGCGCAGGTGTTGACGACTACGCTGCATAATTTACAACAATCAGCGACACGCGCTGGATGACTATGCGCTATTTTTTACCCTTTGCAATTATATTGCTATTGTTTAGTGGTGCCTTGGGTGTGTTTGTTGCATTACATACCTCGGATCCATTCGATTTTGCGCGGGCAAAACCGGCGACCCCTAATGGCGTGCAAGCGATAGAAACCTTTCATTCTCCAGCCATTTTTGTTAATCAATTAAAAGGCGATCCACGCGCGGGCGAAAAAATATTTCGTGAATTCTGCGCGACCTGTCATGCTAAAACACCGCTGATTGATGTGCATGCGCCGCGCATAAATGATAAAAAAGCGTGGGATGCGCGGCGTCGTATGGGGATGGCAGCATTATTGGCCATTACGGCGAATGGCGTAGCGGCGATGCCAGCGCGTGGCGGATGTTTTGAGTGTAGTGATGCGCAATTGCGGGCAACGATTCAGTATATATTGGATCAAACAGATGCGTCGTAACTGTTCAGGTACCTTAGGCGAACGGCCATCTTTGGCCAATCTTTTGCGAAAAATTGCTTCAAAATGCTCACATACTTCTGTGTATGCTCCGCTTTTTCATCAATT
>VFKI01000165.1 GCA_009885665.1 Gammaproteobacteria bacterium | reverse complement strand
GAGGCAAAAATGCGTTTTAAAGCGCAGTTTACACGCAAGTAAATGAGCATTTAAAACGCATTTTTAACGAAGAGTTATCAAAAAAGACGGATCCTTGGAATGTCGGTTATAGTATCTCAGATACTATAATATAGCGCGATTGCAGAAAAAAGCAGTAATAGGCTGAGTAACGGTTTGCCACCGGCCACACGATAACCTGCGTCGAGTTTTAAATAATAACGACCTCGCCAAACCATCAGTACCGGTAATACGATCAATAATACGACGACAATCAAGCCAGCGTATTGTAGAGCACTGATAAAAATCGCTGGACGCCACAAGACAGTGCTGAGCGGTGGCAAGAGGGCGAGGGCGCAGACCCATAAACGATAACGTGGATGATGATTGGCACGCAAACCATCCCCCAGAAAATCTACCATGCATAATGCCACACCGAGAAATGAAGTCAGCATGCAGATAGATGTGAATAGGCGTGCAATATTCGTTATACTGTTTTTTTGCAATAAATGCTCCAGCGCGTTGAGAAAGCCACTGGTGGGTTGGCCAGAATGTAACATCGTAATCAAGCCATGATCACCATGGCGTGGAATCACGCCCATCACCACGCTGATCCACGCGAGATAACAGATCAAGGGTAATATGCTACCTGCTAAAATAATTTGACGCAGTTGCCGGACATTATTATGAAAATAATACCGTAGACTGGGAATGATGACAGCAAAACCAAAGGAGGTGAGCGTAACCGTCATGCCATTGCCAATCGTGGGAAAGTGACGGCTGGTGAGTAAGCTGGGGTGAATAGCTGGCGCGATCAGTGCGATCAAAATAATAAATGACATTAATTTTATTGACATTAAACTACGATTAGATAAATCGACAGCGCGTATCCCCCCCCAGACGATACAGCCGAGCCCCCCTGTGAAAAGTATGGCGGCGATGGGCGTTGTAAGTGTAATATGGGCGGATGCGGCGAGGTTTTTGAGTAAGTCCGTGCCGCCTGCGATATAAGCGGCAAGTAATGCATAGCATAATAATAAATAGAGTAACCAAGTGAGCGCCTTGCCTGTGGCGCCTAATGTTTTTCCTGCCATTGAAATCAAATTGGTTTGACGAGGTAACCATAAACACGCTTCTAATATTAAAAAGGCACTGCTGGTCATAGCGGCCCAACAGACTATTAATAAGAGGATAGCGGGTAAAAAGCCACTTTCTGCTGTGGCAACGGGTAGCGCGAGCAAGCCAGCACCAATGGCGGTGCCGGTGACGAGGAAAATGCCGCCGATTAATTTTGCATGCATAATAAAAGTTCCCTGACTGAGAAGAAGGTTGGGGGGGTAGCTTGGGAATGAAAAATAAAGAGAATTATTGGCCGGATTGGCCAAGATAAAAATAATTATAAGTATAGGTGCAAGCGATTATCGACGACATCGGGCACAAGGCGGCAACTACCGGATGGGTAGAGCGGCGAAGCTGTTGTGAGCGGATGCGGTGCATGTGAGAGACCTTTCGATAAGCCAACGAGATTAGCATGTGCTGCAAAACATGTCAAATATATAAATTCGCATATAAATTCGTAACGCCAGGCCGACATCCCGCACCAACGTATTTTTGTAATAGATAGCCTATTGCTTACACGTGGCTTCGCTCACGTTAATCCTTCGCAGGCGTGGCGGTTGAATGGTTAAATTCTGAAAAATGAAAGAGGGCATCATGATGCGAACTTTTATTATTGCTTTTTTTTGCGGTATTTTAATTTTATTGCCCTTCCATACGTTGCCAACAATACCCGTGCTTGCTGTTTGTATGGTTATTGCTGTTGTATTATTTTTTATAGCATTGCGGCGTATCATTGTTTTGCGTATTTATTTTATATGCATCGCCGCTGCACTCACGGGTTTTTGCTATGCTTCCCTGCGCGGCCATTTTATTCATGCGCATCAATTAGCGCACGCCTATGAAGGTAAACCCATTCAACTCATCGGTACGATCACGTCTATTCCGCATCAGCTCGGTGAGCGGAGTTATTTTCTTTTTAAGGTTGCTAAAATCAACCACCAAGCGCAACACATGTTATTGAAACTGTCTTCAACAGATGAAGCAAGTTATCTGCATCCGGGTGACACATGGCAAGTAACGGCTCGTTTAAAACGAATACATAGTTTTTTTAATCCGGGCGGTGGTGATTATGAAGCTTGGACTTTTATGCAAGGCATCGGTGGGCAAGCGAATGTGCTGGCGCGGCCTGATAATGCCTTATTAGCACATCATGCTTATGATGCGCCGATTGCGCTAAGCCGTGAATATTTATTGCAAAAACTATTGCCTTATTTAAATCTTGCCACCCCCGACAAATGGATACCTGCATTGGCTGTCGGTGAGCGCGCGGATATTTCAGTAAAAGATTGGCAAGTGTTGCGTAATACCGGCACCAACCATTTAATGGCGATTGCGGGGTTACACATTGGTTTTATTACGGCGTTAATCTTTTTTTTATTTGAAAATATATGGCGTTTATCGGCACGTCTCTGTCATTTACGTCCGGCACGTGATGTGGCGACGCTTGCGGCATTACTGATGGGCATCAGCTATGCGCTTTTGTCAGGCTTTTCTTTACCTGCGCAGCGCGCCTGCATCATGTTGACGGTTTTTTTGTTGGCAACACTTTTGCGCCGCCGTTTACCCGGCGGACATGTTTATTGTTTAGCATTATTTTTTGTTCTATTATGGCAGCCATTCAGTGTATTGGGAGAAAGTTTTTGGTTATCGTTTGGTGCTGTCGCACTTATACTATATGGCATCAGTGGGCGGCTTGCGCCCCGCGGCTTATGGTGGAAGTTTGGTCGACTGCAATGGGTGACTGCATTAGGTTTGTTACCTGTTACGATTGCTTTATTTCAACAATATTCTTTGATTTCATTTTTTGCCAATGGCATTAGCATTCCTTGGATGGGCTTTATTATTTTGCCATTATTATTGGCGAGTCTGATATTTTTATGTATTTATCCGCCACTGGGGAAATTATTTCTTTGGCTGGTACAACAAAACTTACATGGCTTATGGAAAGTATTATCATGCTTGGCGCACTTGCCTTTGGCCGCTTTACCGATCACCGCGCCTACGCCATGGCCATTGTTAGCCGCCATGATCGGCGTTATTTTTTTATTAGCACCTCGCGGTTTTCCTTATCGTATACTGGGTTTTATTTGGTTGCTACCATTGGTATGCATTTTCTTTTATCCACCCGCCACACCGCCGCTCGGTCGCGTTGCATTGACTTTATTGGATGTAGGTCAGGGATTGTCTGCGGTCATCGAAACGCAGCAGCACACGTTGGTTTTCGATGCAGGTGCACGTTTCCATGAGAATGATATGGGTGAACGGGTGGTGCGTCCTTTTCTCGCTGTACGGGGTAAGAAAAAAATTGATATGTTGGTGGTGAGTCATGGGGATAATGACCATGCCGGTGGTGTTGCTACGCTGTTAAAAAGTTTTTCTATTGATAAAGTGGTGGCGGGTGAGCCTGCACGTTTAGCGAGAATGAATGTGCTGCCCTGCCAGCCCGTACAGTGGCAATGGGATAATGTGCAATTTAATTTTCTTTACCCAGATAAGGAAAATATTAATTTAGGCAATGACAGTTCTTGTGTGTTAAAAGTAACAGCAGCAAATGGCCAAAGTGTTTTATTAACGGGCGATATTGAAAAGAAGGCGGAAAAAAAATTACTGCAGCACAGTCGTGTATTATCTTCTACAATTTTGATTGCGCCCCATCATGGCAGTAAAACCTCGGCAGACGCTAAATTTGTCGCCGCAGTCAAGCCACGCTGGGTGCTATTTCCACTGGGTTATCGCAATCGCTACCATTTCCCGCACCCGACAGTGGTGGCGCGATATCGGCAGATAGGCGCGACACTGCTCGCCAGCGACCAATGTGGTGCAATTCAAGTTATGCTAGGCGCGGTTCCGTTGCAGTTGGATTGCTATCGTCAAACGCATGGTCACTTTTGGAATGATTAAAGTGTTTGCGACACATGGATACATAATGTGCACTACCGTCGATGGCGACTTGCGCACCGGTATTGATCATTTTGCCATGTTCATCGACGCGCGCATTCATGATGGCTTTTTTGCCACAATGACAAATGGTTTTGATTTCAACTAGATTATCAGCCAAAATTAATAGATACTGACTACCTTCGAAAGGTTCACCGCGAAAATCACTGCGCAGGCCATAGGTGAGTACGGGAATATCGAGTTCATCAACAATGCGCGTCAGCTGTAACACGTGATCTTTTTTGATGAATTGTGCTTCGTCTAATAAAACACAACGAATTTTGGGATTATGTGCTAATGCTTTTTGGGTATAGGCATATAAATCAAAGTCAGCATCGAATGCCACTGCATCTGCGGCAAGTCCAATACGGGATCCCACTTTATTTACGCCAAAGCGTTTGTCGATGGATGGCGTGAATAACAAAGTTTCCATGCCGCGTTCTTGGTAATTATAGGCGGATTGTAATAGCACCGTACTCTTGCCTGCATTCATGGCTGAGTAATAAAAATAAAGTTTTGCCATTGTTTAAATAACCTCAGTTATGGATAAGGGCATTGTAACAGATTGAGAAAATTATTCTTTTCGCGATGGGGGCGCGAGTTAAGCGTGATAGTCCTCAATGTCGGGTTTAGCGAAGTTCAATATGTAGTTTTTTTCCAGCAACATGCGCAGCTCTGACAAGCGTATGCAGTGTTATGGATGTATTCTCAGGATCAAGCAATCTGTCAAGCGAAGCCCTGCTGGTGTGCATTTTTTGGCATGGCTCAAATCCACTGAACACTCCATTTTTAAGAAATGGTAAAATATCATTATTAATCATAATAATAGCTCTGTTTTTTTCTTGGACAGTGTTCATTAAGCCCCGTTTTTTTGAACCATGCCTAAATATCCTGAGCGAAATGTGATTTTAAGAAAATAGGTAAGCGAATATCAGGCCAATATTGCGCGCGCCATGGCGCGCTGCCTGTTACAAAGCCAACATGCCCACCGCGGGTACAGACTTCTAATTGTATGCATACAGGTAATTCTGTTTTTTTTGGAATGACGTCGGGTGTCATAAAGGGATCGTCGCGCGCTTGTAATAATAAAGTGGGTACAGTAATTTTCTTTAAAAATGGTCGACTACTTGCTTGCATATAATAATCATCGGCATGATGAAAGCCATGTAAAGGCGCTGTTAAATATTCATCAAAATCGCGCATGCTACGAATTTTTTTTATTTGTTTAGCGGTGAGAGGAAGGTTGACACCATGTTGTGGCAATTTAGCCAACATTTTTTCACGTAAAGTTTGTAAAAAGCGATATTCATATACACGTGAAAATCCTTGTTTTATACGCGTGGCACACTTAGCTAGTTCGAACGGCACAGATACGCCTGCCGCGGCCACTAATGGGGCATTGTGTTGCTGTTCGCCCAAGTATTTTAATAACACATTGCCGCCAAGCGAATAGCCGATGGCGGCGAGCGGTGCGCTTGGCAAGCGTTGGCGTAATGTATCGATCAGTGTCGCAAGATCTGCTGTATCACCCGAGTGATAGGCGCGCGGCAAGCGATTATCTTCGCCGCTACAGCCACGAAAATGCATCGTCACACCGCGCCAACCGTGAATCATAATGGTTTGCATGATGCCATTGGCATAGGAAGAGTTGACTGAGCCTTCGAGGCCGTGCAATACGATAATGATCGGGGTGTCTGTTTTGCGTGCGGGTGTCCAATCTAGATCAATGAAATCACCATCTGCTAACTCAAACCGTTCACGGGTCAGTTGCAAAGCTTGCCGGCGCCGAAATAATGCAGGCCAAAGGGTTTGCAAATGTGCGCCAGGTAACCACCAGGCAGGTTTATAAGTCTGTATTGGCATGTGACGCATTATAGAAGTGTAACCACATGAAAGCAATTCAACAGGCGCTCCAGCTCCAGGGCTCCCGCAGGTGTCTTTTT
>VFKI01000046.1 GCA_009885665.1 Gammaproteobacteria bacterium | reverse complement strand
GATGGGGGATAGATTCGCCTCCGTCCTTGGAGGCTCACCCTTCGGGCGCACTTTGTGCGTCAAAAACGGCTTTCCTGCCGTTTTTTCTTAAGGGGGAGAATCGCGATTCTCCCCCTTGAGTGGCGTCACGCGGGCGAGCTATTTGCCCGAGTAGCCATCTGAATAGTTACACGGTTCTATCGTTTCTATTACAAAAGATAGGGCAGGCGAAGGAAACTGCGTCCGCATCGCGTAAAGCACCTTAACATATATATGCTATATAGGGATTCCACTGCCCGGATTCAAGGCGTAGAATCATTTTTATATATTTTTAGGTCAGCCCCTATTGCCCGCCCTATCTTTTGTAGTAGATACTTTTTCAGGATGCAATTTATGGCAACGCCCTTCCAACGTATCGGCATTTTTGGTCGCCTCAAAACAGAAGGTGTACGTGACACTTTGCTAGCACTTGCCGCATACTTACACGCTAATGGCCACCCAGTTTCAATCGAGGCAGATACCGCCGCGCATGTTGCGACTGATTTACCCATTGTGAACAGCGACGCGCTCAAACAACATTGCGACTTATTGATCGTCGTCGGTGGTGATGGCAGCTTACTGCATGCTGCCCATATTGCCGTTGATCAAGATTTACCTGTACTCGGCATCAATCGCGGCAATCTAGGCTTTCTCACGGATATTTTGCCCGACGCCCTGCCACAAATTGGCGCGATACTTGCTGGTCAATATCATGAAGAAGCCCGATTTCTATTACATGCTAGCGTACGCCACCCAAACAGTGCGCATGCGCACGGTGATGCTTTAAATGAAGTCGCGATTAGCCCTGCGACGTTTCCGCATATGACTGAATTTGAAATTTATATCGATGACCAATTCGTTTGTAGCCAACATGCTGACGGCCTGATTGTCGCCACGCCCACGGGCTCGACCGCTTATGCTTTGTCTGGCGGCGGCCCTATTTTGCATCCGCAATTAGATGCCATCGTCTTAGTTCCCATGTTTTCACATAGTTTGACGAACCGCCCCATCGTGGTGGCTGGCAACAGCACCGTACGCATCGTCATTTCGCCCAACAGTCAAGTCGCGCCGAGTTTAAGCTGCGACAGCCGCACCGGCATCAGCCTTATGCCAGGCAGCATTATCGATATTCATAAAAAAACCAAATCACTCCGTCTCATCCATCCATTGGATTACGAATATTACGCATCATTACGCAGTAAATTATATTGGGGCAGGAAACTGATATGTTAATCCGTATTGATAGCAGTAAATTATATTGGGGCAGGAAACTGATATGTTAATCCGTATTGATATTAGCAACTTTATTACCATTGCGCATGCGCAATTAGATTTTAGTCGTGGCACAACGGTATTAACCGGCGAAACAGGCACAGGTAAATCGATTTTATTAGATGCCATTTTATTAGCACTGGGTGGGCGCGCTGAAGGTCAGTTGATCCGACCAACGGCACATCGTGCCGATATCAGCTTGAGTTTTGATGTCAGTCAATTACCTGTTGCGCGCCAGTGGTTACAAAAAAATGAATTGGGCACTGAAGAATGTTTAATACGTCGCACCTTGATGCCCGAAGGCCGTTCGCGCAGCTACATTAATGATGTGCCGGTGACGCAGAATCAATTACGCGCACTCGGTGAGCATCTAGTTCATATTCACAGTCAACACCAACAACATGCTTTATTACAATCGACACATCAATTGGAACGATTAGATTTATTTGCGGGCCATATGATACTCGTCGCAAATGTACGCACGCTGGCACAACGCTGGCACACTTTGCAACGTGAATTACTTGCCTTATTTGCGCAACATCAAAAAAATATGTTAGAACGCGAATGGCTGAAATTACAATTGGATGATATCAATCAATTGCAATTAACTGAAAAAGAATTATCAGAATTAGATCACGAACATAAAAAATTAAGTCATGCCGACACATTACGACAACAAACGCGTTTAGCATTACAGTTATTAGCTGACCCCACCGATGTCAGTGACAATAGCTTAGAACGGCAATTACAACACGCCATACAAGCCCTACAAAGTGTGCGCCACGCTGATCCGTTGCTCGATAATTGGTTAGAACAACTCACCAGCGCACAAATTCAATTACGCGATGTCGCCAGTCAACTGCGCGATTACCCCGAACGCATTGATTTAGATCCCGCGCGTCTCGCTATGATTGATGCACGCCTGACACGTATTTTTGATATGGCGCGCAAATATAAAGTGAGTCCTGAAAAATTATTTGAATTGCAGCAAGATTTGCAGCAACGCCTGCAACAAGAAGTTAATCTACAGCAACGTTGCGAAGCCGTGGAAACAGCGCTTGCCGCAATGACGACAGAATACCAAACAGCGGCAAAAAAATTATCTGCCAGTCGCACGAAAGCCGCTGAAAAATTAGCGCACGCTATTACCGAAACTTTGCGCGCACTCGCACTACAACATGCGGATGTCGCGATCAGCTTGGAAGCAACTGACAACAAGCAGCCCGCAGAAAATGGCTTGGAAAAATGCGCTTTTTTATTACGGACCAACAAAGGCCAAACATTACAACCCTTAGCCAGTATTGCCTCAGGCGGAGAATTATCCCGTATCAGCTTAGCCATTTATGTTGCCTCAGCTACAGCACACACAATTCCAACTTTAGTGTTTGATGAAGTTGACACGGGCATCAGCGGCGGCACAGCAGAACGCGTCGGGCGTTTGTTGCGGCAATTAGGTGAATCGCATCAAGTTTTATGTGTCACACACTCGCCACAAGTCGCCGCGCTAGGACATCAGCATTTACGTGTCGCCAAAACACACACCAACAATGCCACCACTACGCATATTGATTTATTGTCAAATGATGAAAAAGCCAATGAAATTGCGCGCATGTTAGGGGGCGTAGAAATGACGGCAACCACGCGCGCGCACGCACAAGAAATGCTGGATCGGTGTCTACCCTGAGCTCGTAATGCCTTGTTTTTGCATAATCTCACGTAACAAACGCAGCCCGGTCATTTGAATTTGTCGTACGCGTTCGCGCGTGAGCCCCACAGCCTTACCCACTTCCTCCAAGGTTTGCCGCTCATATCCCGCCAAACCAAAGCGGCGAGATAAAATTTCCCTTTGTTTATCATTCAATAAATGCAAACATTGTTGCAAATGTTCACCAAGACGTTGCTCAGCCAATATTTCCGCCGGATCACTTTTGTGTTGATCCGCCAAAGCATCGACCAATTGCTTACTACTACTGGCTTGGATAGTTTCATTAGAAATCAGCGTATCCAATGATAACGGATGTTCATTCAAACGCAGCATTTCGTCGACATCTGCTACTGAACTATTCGTCGCCTTAGCAATTTCTTTACTCGTCGGTACGCGCTCGTGTTCTTTTAATAACTTCCGCGCCGCCGCCAAATACGTATTCAATTTGCGCAATATATGCACCGGTAAACGCACTGTGCGCGTTTGATTCATAATGGCACGCTCTATCGTCTGACGTATCCACCAAGTCGCATACGTTGAAAAACGAAAGCCACGCTCCGGATCAAACTTTTCCACTGCACGCAACAAACCTAAATTACCTTCTTCGATTAAATCCAAAAATTCTAGACCGCGCTTATAATACCGTCGCGCCACTTTAACAACGAGACGTAAATTACTTTTAATCATCACCGCGCGCGCTTTTTCATCTCCTTTTTGCACCAATCTGGCACATTTCACTTCTTCTTCGGCAGTCAATAAAGGCGAAAAACCTATTTCATTTAAATATAATTGCGTGGCATCTGCTGCTTGTGAAAATTTCTCTTCTTTTTCTAATGTTTCTGCTTGCAAGTCTACAACCTGCGTATCTTCTGACATTTCATGCCGTTGTGTTACGACTTCGACTTTTTCTCCTTCAACAGCATCCGTCTCGACATCTTCCAAGAGATCCATTTCAACATCGATTTCTTCCATAAAAATTGCCACATCTGCCTCATCTTCCATGATAGCTGTAGCCGCAATGGAAATATCCTTTTTCCCTTTTTTACGCATGACACAACTCCTCTTATGTCGCCAAAGCCTGCACCCACCCTGACAATTGTTCAAACACTTTGTAATGCGTTAAATCTAAATGCAGCGGTGTAATAGACACATAGCCGGTACTAATCGCATGAAAATCGGTGCCGGGTCCCGCATCTTCTTCAGGCCCTGGTTGCCCCACCCAATAAATCTTACGGCCACGCGGATCAGTTGTTTTCAATGTCGGTTCAGCAATGTGCCGCGTGCCTAAACGCGTCACTTGAAATCCACGCAATTGATCAAGCGGCATATCCGGTAAATTGACATTTAAAATAGTATCACGCGGCAAAGGATCACGGTTTAATTTTTCGACCAACATCCGCGCCACCTGCGCTGCCGTTGCATAATGCTGACAATGCGGTCCCACCAACGATACCGCAATCGATGGCAAACCCAAAAAACGTCCCTCCGTCGCCGCAGCAACCGTCCCCGAATACAATACATCATCACTTAAATTAGAGCCTTCATTAATACCTGACACCACCATGTCTGGCAATTGCTCCAACAAACCTGTCACCGCCAAATGCACGCAATCAGTCGGCGTACCATTTACCCCAATAAAACCATTCGGCGCCTTCGTCATCCGCAAAGGATTATCCAATGTCAGCGAGTTACTCGCGCCACTGCGATTGCGATCGGGGGCAACCACGGTAATTTCAGCGATATGCGCCAATTCACCCGCAAGCGCGGCCAAGCCTGGCGCCATATAACCATCATCGTTACTCAACAAAATTCGCATATATTTCCTTCTGAATGGTAACTATAAAATCGTATCGTATCTATTACAAAAGAAGATAGGATAGAAGAACTGCAGTCCGTATTTCTGCAAAATGCAACCCCAGAAGCTATAGCTACTATGATTGTGCTAATTGATAAAACGTTTCATCTCGGCGGATCATACCTAAACCTTCACGCGCGCGCGCTTCAACTGCGGCGTCACTATGCAGATAGTTGATCTGCTCAGCCAATTGCGTATTACGTTGCTGTAATGCGACATTCAAGGCATGACTGGCTGCCACTTCATGTTTCAAACGCAGCATAGCCAGCACACCACCGGGTTCAAACCAAACACGGTATTGTAGAAAAATCAGCACGATCAACAATATTCCTGGTAATAAACGACGCATCAACTCATGACTCTCGCGCTATTGGTAAAACGATCGAATACACTTCGACCGGCATAGCAACCATGCTCGCCTAATTCGGAAGCAATATGCAATAAGCGATTATACTTAGCGATACGATCGGAACGGCACAATGAACCGGTTTTAATCTGCCCCGCTGACGTACCTACGGCTAAATCAGCAATCGTCGTATCTTCCGTTTCACCCGAACGATGCGACACAATGCAATTGTAACCCGCATTTTTAGCCATCCGCATCGCAGCCAGCGTTTCTGTCAACGTGCCAATTTGATTAGGCTTGACCAACAAGGCATTGGCTACATGCCGACCGATACCCATCGCAAGAATTTCTGGATTGGTAACAAACACATCATCGCCCACCAACTGGATACGTTCACCCAATTGTTCGGTCAAATGAATCCAGCCATCCCAATCCGCTTCAGCCATACCATCTTCAATGCTTATGATAGGGTAACGCTCAACCAAATCGGCATAATATGTCGTTAATTCCGTCGCAGTTAAACTACGATTTTCAGAGGTGAGTTGATAACGACCCTCTTGATATAATTCACTCGCCGCCACGTCCAAACCCAGGAAAATATCTTTGCCCGGTTTGAAACCTGCCCGACCAATTGCCGTCAAAATAAGTTGCAACGCCGCTTCATTATTCGGCAAATTCGGCGCAAAACCCCCTTCATCACCGACACTTGTCGTTAAGTTACGTTCATTCAAGATTTTTTTTAAATGCTGGAAAACTTCTGCACCATAGCGCAAAGCTTCCGCAAAAGTTGGCGCACCCAGCGGCAATATCATGAATTCTTGAATATCGAGAGAATTATTGGCATGCGCACCCCCATTAATAATATTCATCATGGGTACCGGCAAACGAAATTTTTCTGTCGTCGCACCCGCCAGATGACGATACAGTGGCACCCCCTGCTCTGCTGCAATCGCATGCGCCACCGCAAGCGATACGGCCAAAATGGCATTGGCACCCAACCGGCCGCGATTAGGCGTACCATCCAATTGCGTAAGCAAGGTATCAAGATGGGCTTGATCAGCTGCATCGACGCCTTCCAACGCGCGGGCAATTTCACCATTCACGGACGCAACGGCTTTTAACACACCTTTACCCAAATAACGCCGCGTATCTTGGTCGCGTAATTCAAGCGCTTCGCGCGAACCCGTTGATGCACCCGAGGGAATCGCCGCACGGCCTATGTGGCCAGAACGGAGCGTTACTTGCGCTTCAATCGTCGGCATGCCACGGGAATCCAAAATTTCCCATGCTTTTACTTGGCTTATTTGTGTCATGTTATATCTCCAATCATATTTGTAAGACCTGTTTTACAAATGGAATCGTCAAACGCCGTTGTGCCGCGAGTGACATTCTATCCAATACATCTAATGCAGCACACAATGTTGCTAAATGACGCGGGCAATGCGTCAAAATAAAACGTCCCACTTCTTCAGGTAAAACCATGCCGCGCAATGTCGCACGCATGACTAACATTTGCAATTTCTCATCATCACTTAAAGGTTGCAATTGAAAAATGACCCCGGCGGCCAAACGCGACGCCACATCCGGCATAATAAATTGCAAGCCTTTGGGCGGTAAATTGGCTGTCACCAACAATGTCCCACCTGCTTGCTGTATGCGATTATAAGCATGAAAGAACACTTCTTCCCAGTCACGCTTGCCCGCAATACACTGCACGTCATCAATACAAATCAATTTGCGTGTTTCTATACCTTCAAATACGATAGGTGAAAGCGATACCATGTCTTGTAACGGCAAGTAAACTACGCTCAAGCCAGCACGATGCGCGGCATGACAACACGCTTGCATGAGATGCGTACGCCCCAACCCACTCGCGCCATAGTAATAAATCATACGCTCGCCCTGCTCACTCTGACAGACATGCCGTAAGGTTTCTATGAGCTGGATGTTGGCGCCAACAAAATAATTGGCAAACGTAGCCGTGTCTTGCAAGCTGACGCCCAAGGTAAGCTGGCTAAACATGCGCGTCTCCTGCTCGACAAAAAAACCGTAGCAACACGCGTATGACAGCGGCGACAGGCAAAGCAAGCAAGACACCGGTAAAACCAAACAACATGCCACCCGTCATAATGGCAAAAATGACGACCACAGGATGCAAACCAATACGATGGCCAACAAGACGCGGCGTAATAAACATTGCGTCACAGGTTTGCACAACGGCAAATAAAATCATGACAGGGATAATGGCATGCCAGTTACCCGCCTGCACCCAAGCAACGATAATCGCTGACAGTAAACCGACACTGACCCCCAAATACGGCACGATTGCCAACAAACCCGTGACCAAGCCAATCAATACACCCACTTGCATACCCAACGCACTAAGGCCTATCGCATAAATCGTTCCTAGGGTCAACATCACCAGCAATTGGCCACGAAAAAAAGCCGCTAATACTTGGTCGCATTCCTTGACCAACGCCACAATGGTTGGCGCAAAACGCCGCGGCAAATAAGAATGCACGCCCGTCAACACACCCTGCCAATCATAGAGAAGATACAAGGCCACCACTGGAATTAATATCACAAAACCGGCTAAACGCAGAACTTCCATCCCCGAGCGCAACACCGTTTGCCACGCCCATCCCACCACGCCGCCCGCTTTCATCCAATTTTGCACCAACATCGATTTGAGCGAATTGGCATCCAACCACTGTGCGCCATCGGCACCCAGTAAATGATTGATACGTGGCACTAAATTTTGTTGCGCAAACGTAATAATCGTTGGAATAAAGTGCAATAATTTTATTAACTGGGTACCGATCAATGGCACAACTAATAACACCACGACCAGAATGATCACCACTAACATCAACAATACTAACAAAATCGATACCAAACGCGGCACGTGCCAACGCGCCAAGCGCGCAACAGCTGGATTAAATAACCACGCCAGCAATGCCCCCACTAAAAAAGGCGATAATATCGGCGAAATGAAATACAGTATGCCACCGATAACGACAAACAACGCGATAATGGAACAGGGATTCATGATTATTCTTTCCATAAAAATTGATAGTCCGTTGTATCGGACGTGACAGGCACCAATCGCTGATCAACGGCAAGCGCTTGAATAAAAGCCTCTGGCGTACTACGCAACTGAACTTGTATCACCACACGACTGCCATTCACCGCCATGATTTGTGTTGCCAATACTGGCGTCAAATGATCCAGATAATAGGTCAATATGCTGACATCATCCGCATGTTGAATGCCCGATATGGTTAACTGGATACTGGCTTGCTGATGAGAAGTGATGACGGTGGCATACTTGCCCGCCAACGTGTCGGCAATGCGATTTGCCAGGCTATGCAATACCTCCGCCAGCGTTGTACCCGTTATTTGCCATGCTGTCTGGCCGGCTGACGTTGTTAACGTCGCCGCCAACTGAAAGCCATTAGCGGATTGCGACAACGCACCCGTCAAGACGCTATTACTGCCATAACGTTGCGATGCGGCCATAAAAGGCGCAAGCTGGCCGGTCGGAATATTAGCGCCCGCAATGTTATGCATATCCGTTAAGTCCATCAAGGGCAAAGCGACCGGCACACCCCGCGTATCGGTCGCTTGCTTGAGCAAGCTGACAAGCTGATGATCGGTATCATCCGCAACCATATGTGCTGGCTGGCCGGATAAACTGTCCCATAACCATATAATAATGAGTGGACGGTCTTGCCCCCAAATCGCCACATTGGCATTACGCAGCATGTTTTGCACCGCAGTGGCATCAAAACTGACTTGTAAGCGCCATGGCTGATTCGCTGGCGCCGGCGCAGGATTGGTAATATAGCTATATTCTTCGACTAAATTATCAGCATTCGACAGACGTTGCTTGATCGCTGGCACACTGGCAATCGCAGCATTACCACTGGCACGTATCAAAACAATTTGCAGCGCTTGCTGTAAAGCAACTGCACGCACCTCCGGCTGCTGCGAGGTAACGGGTACGCTGACTTGGTATAGGTTGTGCATACGCATAGCCGAGGTCGGTGGCGTGCCGAGCAATAGCTGCAATAAGCACAAGAACCCTAGGTAATATTTTTTCATTGGTCTTCCTGATTCGCATATCAAAAACGTATCTACTACAAAAGATAGGGCAGAAGAACAGAAGTACGCAGCACACTATACTAAAAGCAGCAAAGTGTCGCGCTGAATGATGCGATAGTTATTAATGCATTGAAACCATGTAACTATTCAGATGGCTACTCGGGCAAATAGCTCGCCCGCCTGCCGCCACTTAAGGG
>VFKI01000138.1 GCA_009885665.1 Gammaproteobacteria bacterium | reverse complement strand
TTCATCTAAAAACACCCAATCCGGATGGTGCAACAACACCCGCACAAAAGCGATACGTTGCAGCTCACCGGGCGACAAGTGTTCTGACCAAATACACACATGATCAAGCTCATTCACCAAGCGCGGCAAATCACAATCACGCAACAATTGCATCAAAGCTTCGCGCGACACAGGTAACACGCTATCTGGAAACAATAACGCTTCTTGCAAACTACCCAGCGGCATATAAGAACGCTGCGGAATATACATTATATTTTTATCGCGCGGCAAAGAAATTTCACCGCTACCAAATGGCCAGATTCCCGCCATCGCACGTACAAACGTACTTTTGCCTATTCCTGAATTTCCTTTAATCAAATAATGTTTACCATGTACAAACGTATGACTCACATTTTCTAATAATTTTTCATTTTCTGGCGTCGCTACGCACAGATGCTTAACTTCGATATTATTTTTATCATTTTCCTGATAAACAAAATGATTATAAATCACAATATCTTCGTCCATGGCAACCATATGATTTAAAAACGTCAGCAACCGCTGCATGATAGCTCGCCATTCAGCAATGTTTGTATACGCATTCACAATAAAAGACATCGCATCCTGAATAAGTGAAAAAGAATTCAGCGCCTGGATAAATCCACCTAATTTAAAAACTTTATTAAAATAATTTGGCAGAACAACCAGGATCGGCACCAACACCGATGTTTGGTTGTATGCTGCCGTAAACCACAATAGCGATTTTTGCCGCACAATAATCGCATACCAATTTTGCAAAACATGCGCAAATAAGTTTTTAAGACTGGCTTCTTGCTGACTTTCTCCACGATAGAGCGCCACGTGCTCCGCATGTGTGCGCAAATCAATTGCCGCAAAACGGAAATTGGCTTCGCGCCGTTGCTGCTCAAAGTTCAAGCCCATTAAGGGTCGACCAATGCGCATCGCAATCCACGAACCAATCACTGAATACACAATCGCAATCCACACGAGATAGCCATGCAAATGCCATGTGCCCAGACGCCCCAAAGGTAAAGTCAGCACGCCGGATAAACGCCACAAGATGTAAACGAAAGCAAAAATCGTCACCACAGAACTCAATACGCCTAGCAGCAAATTGAGCGAGCTGCTCACCAGCTCCCCAACATCTTCTTGAATACGCTGATCCGGATTATCTGTCTGGCCACCAAATTCTTCGAGATTATAATAGCTGCGATGATCTAACCAGCGCGCCAAAACATGATCCGTCAACCACCGCCGCCAGCGTAGCGCCAAATAACTTTGCAAATAATAGCGGTAAACGGCTAAAACCACATTGACGGCGGCAATAAAAGCAAACAAAATCATTAAATCATATGCTGCATGCCAACTATAATCTTGCAGCGCATCATAAAAATAATTACGCCACGTGGTAAACAGCACATCCATGCCCACCAATAGCACTGACAACAACATGACTGCGCCTAACAAAATCCACGCGATCGACCCCTGTGGTGAACGCCAATAACCACGCAATAATTGCCAAGCCGTTAACGGTGAGGTAGGGATAATTTTACGAACAACATCCTGCATGCGCGCTCCTTTGGTTTCTCGTGATGCAACGACTCATACGCCTACGCAAGCTTTGTCCACTTAGGCGCATGAATCGTTACGCGTGGGGTACGAGCAGTTATCGCATTTCCCCTAGTATATCTAGAGCGCCAAAGCTGTGCTACCATGATTCGCCATCTGAAAATATCGTCCCGATCAGCGCAAGGGAGTAAAGCTTATGATCAATATGACCGAGTTCGCACAAAGACGTGCGAAAATCATGCAACAAATTGGCAAAAATAGCATTGCTATCTTACAAGCTGCGCCAATGTTACACCGCAATCACTACCATGAACACGTTTACCGCCAAAACAGTGATTTCCATTATTTAACCGGATTCAATGAACCTGACGCCGTCATGGTGCTAGCCCCTGGCCGCACGGATGGCGAATACATCCTACTCAACCGCCCGCTGGATCCCGCACAACAAACCTGGGACGGCTATCGAGCCGGCCAAGTCGGTGCATGCACTATTTTTGGCGCCAATCAGTCATTCCCCATCGCTGAACTTAGCAAAAGATTACCCGAGCTATGCGAAGGTCGCGAAGCAATTTATTTTTTAAATGGTAACGACTTAAATTTTGATCGCCAACTCCTAACGGCCGTCGAGATTTTACGCGGCAAAATTCGCAATGGCATAGAATTCCCGCAACGTTTTTTGGATATCCGGCCATTTCTGCATGAAATGCGTCTCATCAAAAGTCCTGCGGAAATCGATATGATGCGACGCGCCGGTGAAATTACGGCGGAAGGCCATATTCGCGCGATGCAAGCATGTCGACCAGGCTTATATGAATATCAACTCGAAGCTGAATTGACTTACGCCTTTATTCACAATGGCGCGCGCGCACACGCCTACACGCCCATCATCGGCAGCGGTGAAAATTCCTGTACCTTGCATTACATTTTCAACACCAAAAAAATGGCTGCGGGTGAATTAGTTTTAATTGATGCCGGCGCCGAATATGAATATTACGCCGCTGACGTCACGCGCACTTTCCCAGTCAATGGCAAATTTTCTGCAGAGCAGCGTACGATTTATGAATTAGTCTTGAGCGCGCAACAAGCCGGCATTCATGCCATAAAACCCGATGCCGTGTGGGCTGATATTGAAAATTTAATTACGCGCGAAATCACCCAAGGCTTAAAAGATATCGGCTTACTCACCGGCGACATTGATAATCTCATTGAATCACGTGCATATTTTCCTTTTTATATGCATCGCTGCGGCCATTTACTCGGATTAGATACCCATGACGCCGGGCCTTATCGCGTTGATGGCAAATGGCGCACGCTGGCGCCGGGCATGGTTCGCACCATGGAACCTGGCATTTATATATCCGCAACTATTCCCGGCGTGCCAAAGCGCTGGCACAATATTGGCGTACGCATTGAAGATGATGTATTAGTCACCGCCAATGGCAATGAAGTATTAAGCGCCAAAACGCCTAAAGCGATTGCCGATATTGAAGCGGTGATGGCGGATGGTCACAAAACATGTCCCGCGTAACTTCCAGCTTAAATCATTATGATATTGCCATTATCGGCGGCGGTATGGTGGGCGCCGCCTTAGCGTGTGGTTTGCAACAAACGGATTTGCGTATTATTTTGATTGATGCCGCACCACTGCCTGCACCACCGGATCATCGCTTAATCGCCCTCAATCATTCTAGCTGCACCGCTTTGCAATCGCTGGGCATATGGGATGCACTAGCAGATAAAGCCGCGCCCATTTTAAAAATACACGTGACGCAACGCGGTAAATTTGGCAGCGTATTATTGTCGGCTCAAGAAGCAGGCCTCACGCAATTTGGTGCGGTTGTACCGGCCGCGGCTATTCAGCATGCGCTTTATGCGCAACTGGCACAGGCCGAAATACTGCACGCACGTGTCAGCGGCATACAAGAAACAACTGAAAACGTTGTATTAACCACAGAAAACGCCACCCTCACCGCGCGCTGCGTCATCGCCGCAGACGGCACACATTCAACGGTGCGTAAATTATTAAACATTCCCACTGAAACCATTGACTATCAACAACAAGCACTCGTTACGGTGACCTCACTCAAGCAAGCGCACGACGGTGTGGCACGTGAACGTTTTCATGCAACGGGTGCGCTGGCGATGCTACCTTTGCAAGGCAATCAAGCGGCGACTATTTGGAGTGATACGACAGCCCATATCGATGCATTGATGCAGTTATCTGATAAAGATTTTGTCGCGCGCCTGCAACAACAAATGGGACATTATGCCGGTAAATTATTGGATGTTGCACAACGCTACACTTATCCTTTAACATTCATGCATGTCAAGCCGCAGCAGCAAGTTCGCCAGCGCATTGCACTCATTGGCAATGCGGCGCACACGCTACATCCTATTGCCGCACAAGGTTTAAATCTTGCCTTACATGAAATTTTATTTTTTGTAAATTATTTTGCACATCGCGGTGCTGCCTCACTCAATTTACCGCAACATCCCGATTATTTTGCACAACAAAAAACGGCGCTACAATTATCGCATCGTTTAAACCAATTATTTTGCAGCGATATTTTACCGCTTAGCATGCTGCGCGGCGTAGGCATGAGCTTACTAGATATATGCGCGAGCGCTAAACAGCATTTTATTGCGCGCGCACTCGGACAAAATCTTTAAGTATCTACTGCAAAAGATACTTCTTTCGTGCATGCTCCTTATCTGAGAATTTTTAAAAGGTAATATATTTATGCAATCACCTGACACACTTTATCAACATGCCGTCGCGGCTTATCATCATGCATATGCGCCGTATTCCAACTTTTCCGTTGGCGCCTGCATTGAAACTTCACGTGGCACATTATTTACGGGCTGCAATGTCGAAAATGCCTCGTATGGCTTGACAATATGCGCCGAAGCCACCGCGATAACCTCCATGGTCGCAGCAGGCGAGCAAACCATTCAACAAATTGCGATCGTCGTCACAGGCCCCGGCGTATCATCCCCCTGCGGCGCATGTCGACAGCGCATATTTGAATTTGCCACGATCGATACGTCTGTACATTTATTTGATTTACACGGCGCGCACAAAACATATACAGTAGGCGAACTGCTCCCTGCAGGATTTGGACCGCGCGACTTGACCATTCAGCACAATCTTCGAAAAACACCAGCGAAGCCAGATGCAACCTGACTTTGCGCGATGGGGGATTCTTAAGGGGGAGAATCGCGATTCTCCCCCTTAAGTGGCGTAACGAGGGCTTCGCCCGAGTAGCCATCTGAATAGTGACCGCGTGACTTGACTCGATAATGAAACAATAATGGAGAATAAAAGATGCTACCCACTAAAGGCTATGCCGCACAAAACGCAACGTCCCCGCTCGCCCCTTTTAGTTTTTCCCGTCGCGCACTTGGCGCCCATGATGTCTTAATCAAAATTGCTTATTGTGGCGTATGTCATTCTGACATTCATCAAGCGCGCGATGAATGGGGTGGCGCACGTTTTCCCATGGTGCCCGGCCATGAAATTGTCGGACATATCACCCACGTTGGCGAGCAAGTCACACAATACAAAGTGGGTGACACCGTCGGCGTCGGTTGTTTTGTCGACTCATGCCGTGAATGCGCTAACTGTCACGAACATGAAGAGCAATTTTGTCCTAAACGCGCCATGACCTACAACGGCGTTGAAGTCGACGGCAAGACCCCTACTTTCGGTGGTTATTCTAATCAAATTGTCACCCATGAAAGATATGTCTTACGTATTCCGCCAAACTTGGACCTCGCCAAAACTGCGCCGTTATTATGCGCGGGTATCACCACATATTCACCATTACGGCGCAACAAAATCACCGCAGGCAAACGTGTCGGCATTGTGGGTCTTGGCGGACTCGGTCACATGGGCGTGAAGCTGGCCGCAGCAATGGGGGCAGACGTTACCGTCTTTAGCACATCGCCCAATAAAGCCGAAGACGCCAAACGCCTTGGCGCACATCAATTTGTCGTCACGCGTGATCCACGCCTACTTGCGCCACTGGCAGGTAAATTTGATTTTATTTTAGATGCCGTATCTGCCGAACACGATTTAAATGTATATTTAAATTTATTGAATCGCGGCGGCACCATGACGATCGTGGGCGTGCCAACAAAACCCGCCGCTATTTCTGCTTTTTCGTTAATTACAAATCGACGCAGCTTATCTGGCTCCCTGATAGGCGGCATCAAAGAAACACAAGAAATGCTAGATTTTTGTGGCAGTAAAAATATCACTTCAGACATCGAACTTATCGCAATCGACCAAATCAATGAAGCGTATGACCGCACGATTAAGAGCGATGTGAAATATCGTTTTGTGATTGATATGGCGACGTTGTAGGATGACGTTATTTATGCGCAGAGCCTTAGGGGAGAATCGAATCGCGACGCTCCCCTTCACGCCCTGTCATTTGTAACAGCTCAGGTGGGGTCAGATTTTGCAGAAAACGGCCAGATTTGAGGCAAGGTTTTGCGAAAAATTTCCGAAAAAGCGGAGCATACATAGAAGTATGTGAGCATTTTGAGGGAATTTCTCGCAAAAGATTGCCCAAAGATGGCCGTTTGTCGGGGGGAGCTGAGCTATTGCCTTCATTTTGCATGCAACTGCGCTTTCCCTTGGCTAACTAGGGTCCACGCACTCATTTTATACAATAATCGCGCCGCAACATTAGCATCCCATTCATCATCAGCGCCGGGCGCCACCTCATTTAAATCAAAGCCAATTATTTTACGCCCTGAGCGCACCACGGCCGCAATTAAATAACAACACTCCACATAATCAAGCCCGCCTGGCACCGGCGTGCCGGTATGCGGACAAAAACGTGGGTCAAGGCCATCGATATCAAATGAAACCCACACCCACTCAGGCAATGGCGCAATAATCTCTTCTACTAACTGCGCCCAATGACTTCCCGTCATTTTTTTATTTTTTAAATATAAATCAAAGAAAACATGTACGCGGTCTTTTTGCACATGCTGCGTGTAATTATATTCCGCTTCACAAAAATCACGAATACCCACTTGCACTAATTTTTTAATTTGTGGAATATGCTCCAGCGCATTATACATAATAGAAGCATGCGACCAAGTAAAACCTTCATACGCTGCACGCGTGTCAGAATGCGCATCAAAATGCAAAATGCCAAATGCCGGAAAACGTTCAGCCGCCGCTCGAAATGCACCAAATGGCACAGAATGATCTCCGCCAACTATCGCTGGAATTTGATTGGCCACGAATAAACGTTTAGTTTCATTGTATACATATTGATTTAACGCATCACCGGCCTTATTCACCGTGGCAAGCGCCGCTTGTAATTTCTCATCACTTTCCACGCGACCGCTCGCTGCAATGACGTATTGCGCTTGCTTTTTAGCATGCTCATTCAATAAATAAATGTCAGGCGATTCTTCCAGCATATACAAACCCGCTTCATAGGGCTTAGACACTTCGAGATCAAATAAATCAACTTGATGGCTGGCACGAAAAATTGCCGCCGGCCCCAATGATGTGCCACCGCCATAGGATGTCGTTACCTCCCATGGCACAGGCAAATACACGAGCGTCGCTGTTTCTTCCGTATACGGTAACCCAAAAATGCCTGCATTTTCCAAGGCTGCTGCATTAGGATCAAATGTTGCTATCATCTCAGACATCGCATTACCCTTCAAAATACGTATAGCCTTCCAAACCCGCAACTAAATCATGTAAAAATTCATCACGTTCATGTTTTGTTATACTGGCATTTTCCAATTGCGCACGATACGATGACTCGACTTCGTCACGCGCAAAATTCACATAACGCAATGTCGACTCCACCGTATCGCCTTCCATCGCATGCAATAAACGGTAGCCGCCATCTGGCGTAGTTTCCACATGTACCGAATGGGTATCACCAAATAAATTATGCAAATCGCCCAGAATTTCTTGATAGGCGCCCACCAAAAAAATGCCTAATAACCATGGATTTTCTGGATCATACGGTGGCAATGGCAACGTTGTTTCAAGGCCATAATTATTGACATACAGATCAATACGCCCGTCCGAATCACACGTCACATCATGCAAAATACCCCGCTGGCTGGGACGCTGGTTCAAGCCCGACAATGGCATAATGGGAAACACTTGATTAATCGCCCACGCATCCGGTAAAGATTGAAATAAAGAAAAATTACACACGAATTTATTCGCAAGCTTTTCGTTCAACTCATCCAATACTTCCCGATGCGCGCGTGCCGCAGGTTTTAATACATCACGCAAACGAAAACACGCAGCATAATACACTTGTTCCGCATAGGCGCGCTCTTTTAAACCGATCAAACCATGAATATACATAGTATTGACTTCCGACATCCAATGACAAACATCATGGTACACTTCAAGCGCCGTACTTTCAGATAAACTGATTAAAGCTTGCCATAAACTATGCAAAATCATTTTGTCATGCGCTGCCGGCGGTTTTAATGCAGTTACTTCGCATGCCGGTTCGGTCGTCACCACATTGGTAATTAATACTGCGTGATGCGCGGTGATCGCGCGCCCCGATTCAGTAATAATATTGGGTTGCGGTAAATTATGTTGCTGACAAATTTCTGTTAGCGTATAAACAATATTGTTCGCATATTCTTGCACACTATAATTCATCGAAAAATAATTACGCGAGCGCGTGCCTTCATAGTCAACACCCAACCCACCTCCCACATCGATGGTATCAATCGGCGCACCTAATTCACGCAGCGCATGATAGTGACGCGCCGCTTCCGTCATACACCGTTGGATTTGTGAAATATTGGCAACCTGCGAGCCAAGATGCGAATGAATCACGCGCAAGCAATGCAATTTACCCGCAGCACGCAGCTTTTCCAGCATATGCAATAATTGTGGCGCCGAAAAACCAAACTTAGATTTTTCTCCACCCGAATCTTGCCAACGGCCTTCACCCGTCTGTGATAAACGAATGCGCACACCCAAATAGGGCTCAACACCCAGCCGCTCACATTCTTCGAGCACCAACGACAATTCAGAAAATTTTTCTAAAATGATCAGCACTTGGTGACCCAACCGTTGCGCAATTAACGCAAGGCGTAAATATTCACGGTCTTTATAACCATTACAAATAATAACGGCGCCGCTTTCTTTCATTAAGGATAGCGCGGCGAGCAATTCAGGCTTACTACCTGTTTCCACGCCCACCTTCACTTCGCTATTATGTAAAATAGTTTCTGCGACACGACGCTGTTGATTGACTTTGATTGGATACGCGCTGAGATAATTGCCTTGATAATCATGATCGCGAATGGCTTTTTCAAATGCCGCATTCAAAGATTGAATACGCTGACGCAAAATGCCCGTAAAACGCACCAATACCGGCAAGCCAATACCCGCATCATGCAAAGTTTTCGTCAGCGCCGCCATATCAATTGCTGAACGATCGCGCGTGGCATGCGGCAAAGCGCAGATATTACCTTGCTCATTAATATCAAAAAAACCATCACTCCATTGGGCAATATGATAAATTTCGCGCGCTTGTTGTATCGACCAATTTTCACTCATGATGCCGGGTTCTCCTCAATGCAGTTTGACTGCGGACTCAGTTCCCCTACCCTATCTTTTGTGAGATACGGTAAATCGCTATGCCGTTGCTGCTGGCAACTTATCCGCAAACAAATGTGCATAAGCGCGCGCCGTGCGATTTTGCCATGCCCCTTTGCCATAGGCATAGCCCACAATCAAGGGCAACGCAATGGTCGCTTCACAAAATACCATTTGCTCATGCACGACAGACACTTTACCCCACGAACACGCTTCACGTAGCGTTGAACCCGATAATGCACCATCACGCTCATCCGCCACCGTAATTTGCACGGCATATTTATGCAGTGGCACTTCCGCACCGAGTAATTCAGCTGCAACGACGATATCTTGCGCAAAATTCTTAGGCACGCCACCACCGACCATCAACAAGCCCGTATCACCGGCAGCAATTTTGAGCTGCGTCAATTCACGAAAATCTTTGACTGAATCAATGCTAACATGTGCATCTGGATGCGCCACCTGATGCATAACCAAACCAAAACCCGCACTACAATCACTGAAAGCAGGCACAAAAATCGGAATTTCTTTTTCATAAGCACGGCGCACAATGGAATCTGTGCCTTTGTTTTGCTGCACAAGCCAGCGCCCCATTTCACTAATAAATTCACGTGAGGAATAAGCGCGTGGCGCCAAGCTATTCGCAATATCAAAAATTGTGTGATCACAAACACGCAAATCATCTTCGTCAATCAGCGTGTCATAGATACGATCAATCGCCAATTTTTGTAAAGTGGTATCTTCTAGGAAAGGAGAGCCCTGATAATGACGGAAGCCTAACGCTTCGAAAAAATCCTGGTCAACGATATTGGCGCCGGTTGAGACAATGGCATCGACCATATTATGGTTGATCATATCAAGGATAACTTGCTTTAAGCCGGCACTGATTAGCGAGCCCGCCAAGCACAATATGACGCCACATGCTGTATCCGCCAACATAGCGTGATAAATATCCGCACCGCGCCCGAGATTACGCGCTTGAAACGCTGTACCTTGCATGGCTTCAACCAGCGCAACAAAATCAAACTTTTTGATATCTAAATGCTGTACTGTACGCGATAGTAACTCGGCTTTGGTTTTGTCCATCGAGGGGCTCCCATGGTCTATTACGAACTGAACGATGGCGAATTATGGCGCTATTCTTTATAAATGCAAGTGGTTTTTTCGGCGACTAAAAACAGGTAGAATGGCCATTACATCATTATCACAGAGCGAGCCTTTCATGAGCACATTAAAACAAGTTACCGATCAATCATTTGAAACCGATGTCATCCAAGCATCGCAACCCGTTCTCGTCGACTTTTGGGCACCTTGGTGCGGCCCATGCAAAGCGATCGCCCCCGTGTTAGAAGACATGGCCAAGACATATGACGGCAAAGTACAAATCGTCAAAATGGACGTCGATCAAAATGCCATGACGCCTCCTCGCTTCAATGTACGCGGCATCCCTATGCTTATATTATTCAAAGAAGGTGAAGTCGCTGCTTCGCATGTCGGTTTATTATCAGCGAATGACTTGAAACGTTTTATCGATGAAAATATGTAATTGCGAGGGATTGGAGGGTTTTGTTCGAAAAAAAGCGAGGCGTACGCATAAGTACGTTGAGCATTTTTTCCGAATAAAACCTTTCAAGGCCGACGCAAGATGCGTGATCATACCCGAAGATTTAAATTTAACGAAGCACTAGACGCCCATTAAAATTAATGTTACATTGTTTGGCGTGTTAGTTCCGCTTATGCTTTTCAGCTGCCAAATCCATTCCAATCAGCGCAAAGTCTGGCCTCAGCCCCGGCATAACACATATTCCATAATTTTCTTACCCTTCACTCACAAGAGACTTTCGGCTCCCGCATGAAACCAAGAAGCAGTTCCACCTCACGTCATTTACGTCATCCCGCCAATTATCGCCGCAGAGCACGCAAACAAGTCGGCGGCATGCCAGCCGGTAATATTGATCCAAATTATTCACCCAGCCAAAGCAATAGCCCTTATGCTGCACCTTATGCAAATGATAATTACGCATACCCAGCCAGCGATGATCAGCTAGACTTTGCGGACACGCTCCCACCCCCAGATCGACTGGAAGATAACACAGTCATGACAACAGAAGTGCCTACCCTCAGAATATCACGCGAGCGGCAGCCACGTGAACGCCATACTCGCAGTCCAAGCAGTCGCCACACGAGCTACGAACGCCACGACAGAATCGACCGCTTTAATCGCGCCCTACCAACACCCGCCTATGACGATACTTCGTATGAAGATGAAGCAGAATACGAAATCGAAGAGCAAGGCGGCGATAACGCTTCGCAAATCACCATGAGCCTGACCGAACTCAAGAAAAAAACGCCCGGTGAATTGGTGCAACTGGCTGAAGAATATGGCCTAGAAAACATGGCGCGCTCACGCAAGCAAGACATCATCTTTGCTTTGCTCAAAGTGCACGCTCGTCAACATAAAATTCATGGCGACGGCGTATTGGAAATCTTGCAAGACGGCTTTGGCTTTTTACGCTCCCCCGATGCGTCTTACCTGGCAGGCCCTGATGACATTTATGTCTCACCCAGCCAAATTCGCCGCTTTAATTTGCGGACTGGCGACACGATTTCGGGTGAAATTCGTCCGCCCAAAGAAGGTGAACGCTACTTTGCCCTACTCAAAGTGGATCACATCAACTTTGAGCCGCCGGAGAACACCAAGAACAAGGTATTGTTTGAAAATCTTACGCCATTATTTGCCAACGAACGCCTAAAACTCGAATGCGGCAATGGCAGCACCGAAGACATTACGTCACGTATTATTGATTTAGCTGCGCCTATCGGCAAGGGGCAGCGTGGCCTAATCGTATCGCCACCTAAGGCGGGTAAGACCATGATGCTGCAAAACATCGCGCACTCAATTGCACAAAACCATCCTGAGTGCTGCCTCATTGTATTACTGATTGACGAACGTCCAGAAGAAGTCACGGAAATGACACGCTCAGTTCGCGGCGAAGTGATTGCCAGTACATTTGACGAACCTGCAGCACGCCATGTTCAAGTTGCTGAAATGGCGATTGAAAAAGCCAAACGCTTAGTTGAACACAAACGTGATGTCGTGGTGCTACTCGATTCCATCACCCGTTTAGCGCGTGCGTACAATACCGTTGTACCCGCATCCGGCAAAGTATTGACGGGGGGCGTTGATGCGAACGCTTTACAACGGCCGAAACGTTTCTTTGGTGCAGCGCGTAATATTGAAGAAGGCGGCAGCTTAACCATCATCGCCACGGCATTGGTAGAAACTGGCTCCAAGATGGATGAAGTTATTTACGAAGAATTCAAAGGCACGGGCAATATGGAAGTGCATTTGGATCGCCGCATTGCGGAACGTCGCATTTATCCAGCCATCAATATTAACAAGTCTGGTACGCGCCGTGAAGAATTACTCACCAGCAAAGAAGAATTGCAAAAAATGTGGATTCTACGCAAATTATTGCAACCGATGGATGATTTGGCAGCAATTGAATTCCTCATTGATCGCTTGAAATCAACCAAGACCAATGAAGCATTTTTTGATGCGATGAAGCGATAAAGTAAATTCGTATCTATTACAAAAGATAGGGTAAGGGAACTGAGTGCGCGGCAAACTGCATGAGATGAGCGTCATGAGGGGAGAGCTGCGCTTCTCCCCTCCCGACACCCACCCCATCGCTACCTCACCCTAATTTATGTAGGAGATACGTAAACGCAATGACACACTACTGGCTACTCAAATCTGAACCCAGCTGTTTTAGCATTGATGATCTCGCGCGTCGCCCCAAACAAACGACCTTTTGGGATGGCGTACGTAATTATCAGGCACGCAATTTACTGCGTGATACGATCAAGATCGGCGACAAAGCATTTTTTTATCATTCCAATGCCACGCCTCCAGGTATTATCGGCATCGTTGACATCGTTTCAAATGGCACGCCTGACAAAAGCGCACTCAATCCAGAAGACGAGCACTACGACCCGACTGCGACGCCTGACAATCCACGCTGGTATGGCGTAGATGTGCGTCTCGAAAAAAAATTCTCGCGCTTAATTTCACTAGATGAACTAAAATTGCATCCAGGCTTGGCCGAAATGCAAGTCACTCGCCGCGGCAATCGCTTATCTGTCACACCTGTGACCCGCAACGAATGGCAACGCATTTTGGCGATTATTGACCGTGACGCCCACTAGTGCTCTGTCAAATTTAAATCTTCGGGTTGGCAGTTACACGTCAAACTGCCACCTCCTGCCGTCCACGCGCCAAACTAAATGACACCACGCGCTTTGGCACACGCAATACAGGATGACAAAAACGCCACGCCATCGCGGGTAAATTCTCGTCTGGATTCAATAATAATTCAGCAATCTCATCGAGTAATGATAAATGTGCCACTGGCACTGAAAATCCTTGCAACATCGCGCCCCACGCATCCCACAATAACATTTCATTTTTATTGATCGCTGCAAAATCTTGTAACAATTTATTTCTGACAAACCATAAACCCGTCAGACGCTGTGTTATACCCGTGCCAAATTGATCGGGTGATATGATATGCTTACGACATTGCAACCATGCATCTGCAGCAGAAAAATATAAATCTCTCGGCACATCAGTCGCGATATAGCGCGCTGGCAAATTAAATTTTTGTATATAACCACTGTCCGCGCGGGGATCCACCAAACACCAACGCTGTGTCGGCGCATGCCAAAATTCCAGTAACGTCTGATCATGATGAAAGCCTGGAATTTGCAACACTGAAAAACCATAACGTACGCGCGCTGGAATATTTTTATGCCACAACATCGCACACAGTAGCAAAGCAAAATCACGACAACAGCCAATCAATCGCAAGCCAGGCAAACGCGCAGCAATAAGCGGCGCATTATGGCGCTTAAACAAATGTAACAACATCTGCGCCGCACGCCGCAAATCCATTTCTGCCAATCGCGCGGGCAATAATGTCACGCCATTCGTAGCGGCATCAGCAAAATGCAAAATAACACCACGCACAATGTCACACAAACGCGACACCTCGGCAGGTAAGTCCGCAAAAGAAGCGGCATACTGCTTAGGATCAGTGAGCTCACTTTGTTGGCTAAAAAAATCTTGATTTTCCATATCATTTTCCTATTATTCTATAGCTTCTCACAAAAATCTGACGCCTGCTGAATAGTTACCTCAGCTCCCATCGCCCGCCCTATCTTTTGTAGTAGATATAGTTTTTGATAATCTATCTTACCATGATGATTACGCGGCAATTGCTCGACGAGCATCAGTTGATCCGGCACACAATAACCTAGCAATTTTTTCCTGGCACGCGCTAAAATTTCAGCTGCACCATAGGGTGAGTGTGCCACAAACGCAATCATCTTTTGCGTAGGCAGTGTCGTACGCGGCGGCCACGCTAATACAGCAACAGCTGAAGTGTGCGCAACACGCATCAATGCTTGCTCAACTTCACTGCGCAACACACAGCAACCACGCACCTTGAATTGATCATCCAGTCGCCCTAACCATATCAAGCCAAATCGTTTCGACCAACGTACCAAATCTTGACTGCGATACCAGCATAATCGTTCAGGATCATCGGCAAATTGCACAAATCGTTCAGCCGTCAACGTCGGCTGCCGCCAATACCCCTTCACGACTTGCGGACCTGCCAGACATAATTCGCCCACTTGGCCAGGCAAGACGGATTTACCCCTATGATCAATAACACGAATACGCTGCTGCGAAAAAGGAAAGCCAATAGAAACCACATCATCACTTACATAACGCGAATCACAACGAAAACCCGTGCAAGCAATTGTTGCTTCAGTCGGGCCATATAAATTGTCAATTTGACTACGCGGCGCAGCACGCTGCCAAGCACGTAACAAAGAACGCGTCAACACCTCACCACAAAAAATACTATGGCGCAAGGAAGGAAAAAAATTAGGTCGCAACTGTTGCGTTTGCTGCAAAAAACGTATCGTAGAAGGAACCGATGCCCAAAAAGTTAAGGGATGACGCGCAAAAAAATGGCGGCACTGTAATAAATGTCCTTCAGTCATAACATAGACACAGGCACCCACACTCCACGCCACAAAAATATCATGCATTGCGAAATCAAATGTCAACGGCGCCAATTGACTGAAACGATCTTGCGAATGAGGTAATGCGCGCGCAATTATATTGTTAATATAATGCAAAGCATTTTGCTGGCTGACACACACGCCTTTCGGCTGACCCGTGCTGCCTGATGTAAATAATAGCCACGCACCGCTATTATCTATCCTATCATTTTTAAAAATCAGCTCACGTGGTTCATGATAAGGAAACAACCAGGCATGCTGTGATCGAGCGAGGCACGCTAACGCAGCAGGCGGCGCACCACTCAGCACAGATAGCGGGCGTGTTATTTTAGATAAAATTTCATTCAATCCGCGCTGCTGCACACTATCAACTAACACACTATCCGTATCAATTGTCATCAATAATTTAGCAATTAGCGCCGGCGGCGCATCCGGATTCAAAGGAGAAAAAGTTTTTCCCGCCAATAAAGCAGCAATAATGCCACAATACGTCAACACACTGCGCTGCGCTAAAATAGCAACGCGATCAGATTCTATCGTTTGCCAATAAGCAGCAATACGTCGTGCTGACGCAAATAAATCAGCATACGTATAAAATTGATTGTTAACCCATAATGCGCGGCGTTTAGGATAACGCGCCAAACTGGCCAACAATAATGCTAACAAGGATTGACTACAAGCAAAAGATATTTTTTCTGTCATTGCGCTTCTCCTATATATTGAAATACCGCTGCGGCAAATACGGCACCCAAGCCGACAGTTGCTAACACATAATAATCACCTGGCATAAAGCAATGCGCGACATCCAGACAAGCATGATTAATAAAAATATCAGCCCCAAAACAATGTGAATAGCGCTCAATATTGGCAAGATAAATTTTTTCCATCTCGATGGGTAACGCTTTAGCAACACGCTGCCATGAAGGCCTATTAACATTATGTGGCACAATCCAGCGAATTGCCGCTAATGGAACAGCTGCTTTATCCAGTGCTGTTAAAATTGTTTCCGCCAGCGTTGGCGCGTATATTTTTTCAAACGCTTGCGCCGTTGCAGCATCTTGCCAAATACCCGCAGCAAACTGACCCAACGTGTGCAAATGCGTCGCTCGCAAACAATGTGCTCCAGGTTTTTTTCCCACTAAAATAGCAGCAGCGCCATCGCCCAACAAAGAAGTATTGGGGATCACTTGTAATACCGGCGTAAATGCAATGTCACCACACACAATCAGCGCGGTTTCATTTTCTAGCAATAGGGTTGAGAGCAGATCCAAAGTCGCCAACGACGAAGCGCAATTATTCAGCGCTACACCAAATGCCTGCGCATTGGGTAATTGTAAAGTTGCCTTTAATTCACGCACCACCGATTCTCCAAATGGCGCGTTTACTTTTGCCGTGTGGCAATGTATTAAATAGCGGATTTTTATTTTTTCTATCCCAGGGATCAATAAAATATTTTCCGCTGGTTGACGCAATAGTTGCAGCAAAGAAAGATCACTGGCGCGCGGAATATGCTTTAAACCATAAATCTTTTGATAAACGCGCGCAACAACTGGCGGCAAGCCAAGCGCCGCAGCAGCTTCATCGACAGTCACGCTTGCGGGCGGAACAAAATAACGAGACGCATATAAATACAACATAATGATAAATTCTCAGATAAGAAATGTGTAAAAAATAACATATGGCGTCCAGCGCCAGTTGCCTAAATTATTTCGTGCACGCTCCTAAGGCGACGGTGCCATAGCCACTATCGCCTGCTCATGTATTTTTTGTAATGCAACTTTATCGTGTTTTCCATTCGCAGTTTGTGGCAAACAAGATAAAAAATAAATAGCATCTGGCCAGTGTGTCCGTGGCAGCGTGGCATGGCATTGCTTCAACAATATTTTCTCAGTTATTTGCATGGATTTCGTGACGATAAAAACGACAACATGGCTACCACGCACTGCATCCGGCACATCAATCACAGCAATATCATTGACATATGCAAAGCTTGCGATGGTTGTGGCAATTTGGCTCAAACTGACTTTTTCACCCATGCGTTTAATCGTTTCATCCTGTCTGCCGCAAAAATAAAAATAGCCTTCTTCATCTAAGTAACCATAATCACCGGTATACAATATTTTTTCATGCGGCCATTTACCAGAGCGCAACACTGCAGCAGTCGCTATCGGATTATTCCAATACCCTTGCATCACTGTCGCACCACGCACCACTAATTGGCCTTTTTTACCCGCCGGCAATGGCCTGCTTTCTTCATCTATTACGGCAATTTCGATATTAGGGATAGCAATACCGACACTGCCCGGCTTACGATCGATATCATGCGGTGGCAAATACGTACAACGCTTACATTCCGTCAAACCATACATTGAAAAAATTTCTGCATTCGGAAACAAAGCGCGCAGCGTTTTAATATGTTGCGGCAATAAAGCTGCACCCGTATTGGTTACCATGCGTATGCACTCTTGCACCATGCCTGTCTGATAGATATGGTTGGCTAAAATAGCAAACAACGTAGGCACACCTGGCAATACACTGGCTTGCTCACGACGCATACATTGCAAAAATTGATAGGGCCAAACAAAATCTTTTTCAAGAATAATCGTCGCGCCTACAAAAAAAGGCAAAATGAGTTGATATAGCCCATAATCAAAGGCAAGCGGCAAAGCGGAAATAATGCGATCTTCTGCATGTAAGCCAAGATAACTGACAATCGCCGTGGCTGCTGCCAACATATTGCGTTGTGTCAACATCACGCCACGTGGCACACCCGTTGAGCCCGAGGTGTAAATAATGGCAGCAAGATCCATATCCAATACTGCCTTACGGCGCAACACCGCATCAGCATTGGTTTCGTGAAAATAAATAAATGGATAGTGCATTGACCAGCCGCCGGATAAACCAGGACAGCGCGTCTCTAAGAGACTGACATTGTTAGCATTCGCTTCTGTATAAAAACAACATTGCACAACGCCATGCATATCACGCAAACATAAACAACGCGCACCAGAATCTTGTAAAACAAAATCAAGACGATGCGTCGCCGTCGTCGGATGCAACAGCGAGACAATGACACCCGCCTGTAATGCTGCCCAAAATAACAATGCTGCTTCGATACCATTTTCAAGGCATATCACCATACGATCACCAGAACGCAAGCCTTGGTGATAAAGATGATTCATCAGATTGAGACTGCCGCGCAAAACATCTTGATACGTTAACCGGTGCTGCTGGTGAATCAAGGCAATTTTATCAGGATAACGCGCGGCATGATGTAACAAAAAATCAGTCAATAGGCACGGAACGAACATACGATTTCTCCTTATATTTCATTATAAAAAAGAATCTTCCGCCAACCAATAATGCCACACAATTTGCATATGCCATCAAACGAAACAAGATGATGGGTGACTCGCCGCTGACAATCAAAATATATCCAGCCACACCAAGAAGAACAAAGTAACCAAAATTAAGGCATAATACAGAAAAAGCGTAGCCTGTTTGTTCAAACAACATGAGCAGCGCCAGCAAAGGCCCCATACAAGCCCATGACGGTGCGAGATAATACAAACAATCGTTGATCACATGCTGTATAGAGACAACTGACGTCAACACATTTGCTAATCCTATGCGCGCAAAAAACAAACCAAGCGCTAGCAATACATAAAACACCGCACTGCACAACATGCCAGACAAAAGAATACGATTGCCCAAATGTGTCAGCACCGTCGCGCCTGCTTGATTGATCAGAATCGCCATAGCGACACCTATTGCCAATGCAGGCTGATAAACAATCATTTGCAAACGATAGACCAAACCAAATCCAGCCAACAAAATGCTGCCACCATTTGCCAACAAATTATTCAGCATGTTGACGCCCCATAAAATAACAAGCCATGATGCAAATACAGGCAATGCTATTTTTTTAAAAAAATGCCATACTTCTAGCGCGGATTGAAGGAGATCATGAAGATCATATAAAAAAATATAAAAAAACACAGACAAGCGACGACACAAAAAAACAATAGCCCATAAAAAAACAAACACATGACTCAAAGAAAATGCATATATATAAGTATAAAGTAGCGGCACCCGATTATGTGCTAAAACGCATATCGCTGACAGCATACAGAAAGACAATAAAATATTACAAAAAAATGCACGCCCCACCAAGCCAATGCTTGCCAAACTTGCATTGACAATACCATTTAACACTGCAAATATATTAGCGACAAACATAGCTACACACAGTAAAGATAATTTTCTGCCCATCACTGATACTGGCAAAAGTGCCAACAGCCTATCTCCCAACAATACCCACAGCATCAATAATAATAATGAAAAAATAACTGAAACCCCAAGCAAAACCCATATTCGCATAGGCAAAAAAATAGATTTGCAATATGTCGCCACTAACGCACTTGCTGTTGCACGCCACGCCTCTTGAACTGCTAGTAAAAAAAACTGTATCGGCAAAAACAAGGCAAACAAATAAAGGCTGTCAGCATAAAACTTACTCAACAGCATGACACTGATAAAACCCGTTGTAGCAATTAACAAATTACCTGCCAACAAGGGCAGCGCAAGGCGCAACAAGTGAAAAAACGTCAGTCGCCGGGTGGGAAAAGAAATCGACACAGCTCCTCCTTAGGAACGTACACGTTCCTTGTGCTCTGCGAATAAATCACATCATTCCACGTGATTGTTGAAACACATTTAATTTTTGGATATTGCGCGTACCTTCCATATATTCAAACCCGGCGACATCACGGCGCCATTTTTCTAGCAACGGATGCCAAACACTCGCAACACCCGCCAAAGCACACACGCTAGTCACTATTTTTTCTGCCAATGCTGTTGCCGCCGCTTTGGCAAGTGAAACTGTTCCACTTTCAAATGGATCTCGGTCAACACCTACCGCTGCGCCATAAAGCATTTCTCTGACAATATCAACGCGCTGCTGCAGTCGACGCATCTGCCTTAATTCTGCGACTGAAAGTCGGCAACCACTATCAAACACATAATCTATAGCCGCTTGGGCAATGCCAATTGCTAACGCTGCAACGCAGGGTCGCATACGATTAAACGTTTTAATCAATGCCATCATGCCATGCTGCAATGCGCTTTTATGATTTCCCAGCAAGCATGACGACGCTACATCTGCATCATGAAATTGCAAACGCGCAAGTGCTGCACCGCGCAAGCCGGTCATAGACAATCGCGTTCGCAATATAGTTGCAGTTTGAGCCAGCACGGCTGGCGACAACAATAAAGCGCGCACACCTAATGCCTTATGTCCTGTTTTGACAATTACAACACCCAGCTGAGCGGTCGCACCATGACTGATTAACCATTTTTCACCATTCAATTTACCTTTTCCTGATGAATCATATAAAAATTTTGTTTTCATCGTGGTCAATATAGATCCCGCGCCAGGTTCAGTCACCGCTAAAAAAGTGCGCGCTGGCGCATCACGAAAATGTTGATAAAAAAAAGTTTTCTGATCACTGTCACCCAACTCATCCACCATGATACCGGCCAATGAGGGCCCCGGACATGCCAACGTAACACTCGCATCACCATACCCTAGTGCTTCATATGTTTTAACCCGCAGCAAACATTGCATATTCGTGGGCATAACCAAAGAACGCATAGCTGCATGATGTGAATATTGCAATATAGCATCCGCATCTGCATCAATCTCAAGCGAAATTTTTCGAAAAAACTGCGCCACCATTGCCAGTGACGCCCCAAAACGTTGCTCACAAGAAAGATAGCGCATGACACCTACCCCCTCATAAAAAATAAACTTCACGAAAATATTCAAATACGACAATCATCTCTATGATACTGCCCGTCAAAAATGCACGACCTCCATACAAACGTGCCAGTATATGACAAGCAAACCTTAACTCTCGCATAGCAAGAAGTTGCGCTGCTTTCTGTGCATCACGATTCTCTGACAAAACAATATCAAGCGCTTGCTGTGCGGTCTTAATGTGTGTCAGCACATCTGCCAACATGAGCTGAATAGCTTGATGATTACCTAAATTGTCTCGCTCGCTCGACACTCGACTAATCAAATGACGCCAAACTTCCTGTAAAAAATATTGCAGCCACTCTTGCTGCGCGCTAATGATATTAGCCCGCAATTCACATAATAATGTTGTACCTGCTAAAGCTGAGTGTTTACCAATGACGGCTGCTCGCCCAAAACGGCCAACCACCAAATCATGTCGTGCCAATAAATTATTTTGCGCAAATTCAATTTCACCATGGCGAATGGTGTAACGCACACCGCTGCCATAGACAACAGCACCATTTTGCCGCAAGGATGCTTTAGTTTTTTTATGACATATAAAATGATGTCGCCGTGTTATCACGGCATCAGCAAGACAACCATCCGCAAAAATTTGTTGCTTGCCCGTTGCGAGCAAAAAGGGGCCATCAGGTTCAAAATGGTATTGTTGCGTGTGAAGCGCTTCCATAATATTCTCCTTTTAATTTAAAAGCAGGTAGCCAATAGCAGGTGACTCACGATCTTCTATCAATAAACATTTATTTTGAGAACATTTCCTTTTTTTACGCTGAACCAAGCTATGCAGCCAACATAATTGACTGAATTGACCCGCATCAAAAGGTAAAATGCAAGGCGGCAATTGGCCTGGAAAAAGCGTTGGCGCACGCCGAAAAGCAGCAGGCATGCTACGTGACGCTAAACCGCTAGACATTTGGCACACCCACTGAGTGCGCGCACATTCAATGGCTGATAGACCCGCTGCTTGCAAACGATCCAATAGCTCCGCATGCATCGGTGGTTGTTCAAAAACGCCCGCATCCACCATCACGCGTTTGTTTGCAGAAAAAATATGCGGCAATTGTTTATCCAGCTGTAATAAAAAAGCAAAATCACGACTAGGGGGCTGACGATAGGATTGACTATGTTGCGGCACACTGGTTTGCTCCAACACTAATATGAATGCGCGCTGTGCTGTACTATGGAGCAAATATTTTTTTACTAATTCCAAACAAGTAAAAAAGCTCATAACACCTTGGTCGCCTATATCAAATAATTTCCCCTCAAAATGATAGCGTTGCTGCAAATAGGCAGCAACGCTCACTGCATCTGGATCAAACTCATGTGACCAGGTGACAATAAACAATACATCCGTTTGCCTAGGTTGATAGACTTTAAAAAAATTATCTAACACCGCAGTCGCCAGGTCCGTGTAAGCATATTGTGATCCCGACAAAAAAACATTTGTAGATAAACTTTTATCATAGCGCGCATAAAGATCCTGATAATACTTGATGAAACGCTGCCGCGGCCTATGCGGTGTACGCAATGGCAAAATAGAAAGTGCACTATCAGTTAATATAATTTTGGCTTGCATGCTGCATGCCTCCAGCAAGCGTCCGCTCAACATAACGCATTACACTTTGAATGCTCTCTAGGTCATTAACATCAAAAGTGACTGGATTTACATGGAATCCCGCTATTCCTTCTTCTAACGCCATCAAAAAAGTGAGCGAGGTCATAGAGTCCAACCCCAAATCTTCACGCAATCGTGTCGAGGAATGCATCGCCTGCTTAGCCGCATGTGGTAGAATTTTTATGAGTGCAGATTTTATTTCTTGTAATATTTCAGACTGGCATATAACGTTCATGATTAATCTCCTGTTTCAAAATAAAACGTTGCGCGCGCAATATATCGTCAGGAGAATCTCGCTGCCGAATCAGGCGTGCCCCGGTAGCAGTTAATATCACCTCAGCAGGAAAACCATATCCTAAAAAATGACCCGGAGACGCCGTTGCACCATATGCACCTGATTTTTCCACCATGACACAATCACCACACTGCGCATCCGCCCATTCCACATTGCGACCAATGACATCCGCTGGCGTACACAGCGGCCCCACAATGTGCCAGCGCTGCTGGCCACTCCCGACAGGCGATCTTTTTGTCAATAATTTTAAAGGAAAATTACGCTGCAATACGGTGCCATACCCTGCCGCACTGAGATGACAATGCATACCACCATCCGTAATCAAAAAGTGCTTGCCTTGTGATTTTTTGCTGGCAATAATACGTGTAATAAAAACACCCGCCTCTGCAACCAAATAGCGGCCGCTTTCGAGAATAATACGCACACCGGCATGCCGCGCACGAAAAATATTTAACATAGCAGGCAATTTTTGATTCACTTTTTGTAAATCAAATGACGCTTCGCCAGCAAATAATGGCACGCCTATTCCGCCACCAATGTCTAGCAATGAAATGGGAAGTCGCCACGCATTCGACCAACGTGTCGCCAATGACAAAATTTGCTCGGTATGATAAAGAAAAACATCTGCATCAAGAATACGTGTCGCGCAAAATACATGTAAGCCGACGATTTTCACATATTCATTCGGCATAAATTGATGCTGCAACGGCATCAACCATGCTTCATCCATGCCAAATTGTGATGCCACCCCACCCATATGGAGTGAAGCTTGTCGCACCGGAAACGCCGGATTGACGCGTAACAAAACGCGCGTCAACTTGCGGCAAGCTGTCGCCAATTTAACAATTTGTTGGAATTCTTCATAAGATTCACACACAATAGCGCCTAAATCCTGCGGAATAATACGCGCCAATATCGCTGACGTTTTACTCGGCCCCGCAAAAATGATGTGCTGCGGTGCAAAACCCGCAGCAAGCGCAACTTCCAACTCTGTGATTGATGCGATTTCTGCGCCCGCACCCGCAAGGCATAATTGTGCCGCCACCGCAATTGCCGGATTCGCTTTCAGCGAATAAAAAATTTCCGCGCTGCCAGCAAGCGCTGATTTTAACGCCGCATATTGCGCTTGAATAATACGGCTGTCGTAAACATATAACGGTGTGCCGAATTGTTCGGCAATAACCAATAAAGCAATATCAGATGTCAGTTTAGACATATAAAATTTCCCCACATAGAAAAAAAGCCGGCAGAGGCACGTGCAGGAATATTGCATACCGGTAAAAGGGAGGTAAAACGAAAAATAAAAAAAAGAAAAACGAAAAGCAAAATGGTATAAAAAATTAGCGTAACTGCTTCCGTCGTTAAGCGCGGGCTTTGCCCGCGTAAGCGTATGCGTAGTTACAAATTATAAAAGAAAATAACGTTAATAATTATTATTAAAATATATGCTAGCGGAAAAGCAGAATTAAACGATGAGAAATGGGGAGGGATAAGTTTTGCAGATGATTTACAAAGACTAGCGGCATCTGTTTTTACTGTCAAGCACTTCTGACCATTTTTTGAAAATATTTTTTGCGCCTTCTACAGCATCTCAAATAAATAAATTGGTATCCCCTACACAAACTAGACATTTCTCACTCGTACCGCCATTAGTCAGTATTAAGATGCCTATATCGATTTTCAGATAAACCAACTGGGATGCCCGCGATTTGTATCGTCGCGCGAAATCAACAAATTCTTCTAAGAAGCTATACTTATAGCGGAATCCTGAGACTTGCCCTTGGCAAACACGCCGCAAACATCGCAACTGTTCAGATGCTTTGTAGAAACGGCCAGCTTTGACAAATCTTCTGCGAAACCTAACACCCGCTGAATCGTGAGCCAACAGGGCTTCCTTCGTCTAACCATATGAATTTTAAGTTAAAAAGCGTAACTATTCAGATGGCTACTCGGGCGAAGCCCTCCTGACGCCACTTAAGGGGGAGAATCGCGATTCTCCCCCTTAAGAATCCCCCATCGCGAAAAGTCAGGTTGCACCTGGCCTCGCGGGTGTTTTTCGGAGATCGTGCTGAATAGTTACGGCGAACAGCCTATTACATCGTAACGCAATGATTGTAATGGACAGCGTGCTTGTTTATTTGTATCATCAAACTTTATTTGATTGAATAAATCTGACTGACGCCATCGCGTAATGACACGCATATCAACTGAAAAAATCTGCCAACTGCCGATTACTTTTTGAATATTATTTTTACAACTTGTTGATTTTTAAGGTTTTTTTATTTTTTTTAGGCCGTTGTCTGCAATAGCTGGCATTCCAAGGATCTGTATTTTTTGTATAAATCGAGGCAAAAATGCGTTTTAAAGCGCAGTTTACACGCAAGTAAATGAGCATTTAAAACGCATTTTTAACGAAGAGTTATCAAAAAAGA
>VFKI01000142.1 GCA_009885665.1 Gammaproteobacteria bacterium | reverse complement strand
TCTTGCATGCGCGCGCCGCCACTTGCGGTAAAACAAACAAAGGGCACGCCGTCATTTAAAGCGGCATTGACGCCACGCACAAAGCGTTCGCCCACTGCCGCGCCCATCGAACCACTGATAAAATTAAACTCAAACACCGCCGCAACCAATGGCACGCCCAGCACTTCGCCCTGCCCTACCAGCAGCGCTTCAGTTTCACCTGAATCGCGCTCTGCCGCATATAAGCGATCACGGTATTTTTTAAGATCACGGAATTTCAAACGATCGACGGTTTTGACATCGGTGGCAAGTTCCGTCCAACTGTTTTCATCAAAAAAGGTTTCCAAGCGTCGCCGCGCTGGCTGACGTATATGAAAATCACATTTGGGACACACGTCCAGATTACGCGCCAATTCGGCACGATATAATACAGCGCTGCACGCCGTGCATTTCGACCATAACCCTTCAGGTATCCCTTTCTTACTCACCGCTTCGGTGCGAATACGGGAAGGCAATAATTTACGTAACCAGCTCATTGGATATGCTCACGTTATTTATGTTGGCTCGCATTATAGGCAGATTTAGCGGCAAATGATATAATGCCGCACCTGCGACACTCAAAGGAAATTGTGTGGATCACTTTAAATTCGGCGCCGCCTTGGCCATTCTTGTTATTGCCTTGGTGGCGGGCTTCATCCCCTTTCGCAAAAAAATGCATCATAATGCGATGGAATTCCCAAGTGGCGAAGCGATTGCTTGCGGTGTATTTTTGGGTGCCGGCCTCATCCATATGCTCGGCGAAGCCGCGCAAGAATTCATCCAGCAAGGGTACACCTACCCTTTTGCTTTTTTGTTAGCCGGTGTCAGCTTTTTGTTTTTATTATTGTTAGAACATATTGGCACTGAATTACAGGAACATCAAGGTCGCGGCAATCTCAAAAGTATTGCGCTCCTCGCCACGATCATGCTCTCTATTCATGCTTTATTAGAAGGTGCCGCAGTCGGTATCAGCAGCAATTTGATCACCACGATCGTATTAGCGGCTGCCATCATCGCGCACAAATGGGCGGCGAGTTTTTCGCTTGCCTTACAAATCAATCGTAGTGCTTTTCGTTTTTCCAGTAATCTTATTTTATTTTTAATATTTGCCGTTATGACGCCGCTGGGTATTTTATTAGGCGACAGCATTAATCAAGGCACGGGCAATCATCCACTGCTCACGCCGATTTTCAGCTCATTGGCTGCGGGTACTTTTTTGTATATTGGTACGCTGCATGGTTTACGCCGTGCCACGATGATAGAACGCTGTTGTAATATGCGTGAATTTATCTTTATGTTATTGGGCTTTACCGCTATGGCCATTGTCGCCATTTGGACATGAATTAATGAACGCCGCCACTCGCACGATTTTAGTGATTGAAGATGAAACCGCTATTCGCGATATGATACGTTTTGCTTTACAACCAACGGGTTTTCATATCATGGAGGCGGGCGATGCCACAGAAGCAGAACATCGTTTGGCCGAGCGTATTCCTGATATTATTCTGCAAGATTGGATGTTACCCGGCATGAGCGGCATTGATTTTGTCAGTCAATTACGCAAACGCCCACTAACGCGCCATATTCCCATTATCATGTTGACGGCACGCGCCGAAGAAAATAATCGCGTACGCGGATTGGAAGCGGGTGCTGATGACTATATTACTAAACCTTTTTCACCGCGCGAATTAATTGCACGCATACACAGCATTTTACGGCGCGGACCTTTGGCCACGCCGGACGGTGTACTACGCATTCACCCGCTGGCGCTCAACCCGCAAACCCACACTGTCACCCTCGCCGACACACCGTTGACGCTCACACCGATAGAATATAAATTATTACATTTTTTTATGAAAAATAAGGGTCGTGTTTTTTCACGCGCCTATTTATTAGACCATGTGTGGGGCAGCGGACATTTTATTGATGAACGAACGGTTGACGTCCATATCAAACGCTTACGCGCGCGCTTAAAAACCGCTGAGCTCGATAAACTGATTCAAACCGTCCGTGGCAGCGGCTATCGCTGGATGAGTGACGCCACATGAAACATAGCAAATCAGGTGGGGTCAGACTTTGCAGAAAATTGTCATGAAACCAGAACTTGCCGCACTACCCGAGCATGTTATACGCCATATTGAACATCTTGAACGTATTCGACGTGATTTTATTGCCAACGTATCGCATGAATTACGCACACCGCTCACGGTAATTCATGGCTATTTAGAAGCCATGTTGGATCAAGCGCATGATGCCACGCAACCGTGGCGTAACATTTTTCTGCAAATGCACCAACAAACATTGCGTATGGAAAACCTGGTAGAAAACTTATTATTGTTGGCACGCCTTGAAAATGAAACAGAAACGCAATGCAGCGAAGAAACCGTGGATATTGCGCGTATGTTAAGCAGTATTTGCGATGAAGCACGCACCCTCAGCAATCAGCAACATAACATTCAATTACATGTCGATCCCGCGATTAAATTGTTTGGTTTTAGCGATGAATTACGCAGTTTGTTTTCCAATATTATTTTTAATGCAGTAAAATATACGCCGGCGGGTGGCCAAATTAGTGTTGATTGGTTTTTACAAGATAACGTTGCGCATTGCCGGGTACGCGACACCGGCATTGGCATTGCCACCGAACACGTGCCACGCTTAACGGAACGTTTTTATCGCGTCGATCCTGCCCGCTCACGCGCCAGTGGCGGCACGGGTTTAGGGCTGGCCATCGCGCGCCATGTGCTATTGCGCCACTGCGCTGACCTCAAAATTGACAGCACACCCGGTGAAGGCAGTATTTTTTGCTGTCTTTTTAAGGGAAAACGGGTTGTCACGTCAACTTAGGCTCTGCGCATAAATAACTTTGACAGATTGCGCCCAGCGTGGTGTCAGATATAAGCGTACCGGAAGAAGAAAAATCGCAGGAATACTGAAGTATTTCGAGGTTT
>VFKI01000113.1 GCA_009885665.1 Gammaproteobacteria bacterium | reverse complement strand
TACTCGAACGCATCATTCAAGAACACTTAATCGGAAGTAAACCTGTCACTGATTTTATGCTTTCGGTTGCCCCGATATGAGCACGCGCATTTTTCAAGCCGTGCCATTACACGCCAACCATACGCTGACGTTAGATACTGCTGCTAGTCATCATTTAGCACGCGTATTGCGCGCCCGCGTTGGCGACGTGATTACGCTATTTAATGGTGAAGGCGGCGAATATGGCGCCACTTTGACGGCGATCGATAAAAAAGCCGTGCACATCCGTATTGGCGATTATACGGCGCGTGATGCCGAATCACCATTAGACATCTGGCTAGCACAAGGCATTGCACGCGGCGAAAAAATGGATTACATCATCCAAAAATCCATTGAATTAGGCGTAAAAAAAATAATTCCGTTAATAACAGCGCATAGCAATGTACGGCTGACGGGCGATAAAAATGATAAAAAACGGCAACATTGGCAGGCGCTGGCACAAAGCGCGTGCGAACAATGTGGCCGCAATCATCTCCCCGAAATTGCCATGCCACAACCGCTTGGCCGTTGGTTGACAGAGGTGAATACGCTAGACAGCCATGCGCTAGTCTTTGCACCGACGGCACCGCAACGGCTCGCGGATAGAAATATAAAACACAATGCGCGCGTTATTTTGCTGATAGGCCCGGAGGGTGGCTTAAGTGAGAGTGAAATTATCGCCGCCCAACACGCTGGCTTCCACGCATTGACATTAGGACCCCGGATTTTACGCACGGAGACTGCGGCAGTAGCAATTGTCGCGGCAATTCAAAGTCGTTGGGGGGATATATAGGTAGAGTACGCGAAAAGTCATAAGACTTTTGTAAGACGCGATATGCTATGATTGCTTTATATGATAACAAAGGAATGGAATCATGCACAATGTCCTGGTAGCGGGTGCGGGTAAGATTGGCGCATTGGTCGCCACACTACTGGCAGATTCAAAAGAATATTGCGTATTTCTGGCCGACATTGACACCGGCAGCGCACAGTTGAAAAAGCTAGCGTCGCACACACCTGCGCTGACCTTAGTCGATATGGACATGCTGCATGCAGATAAGATGATGGAATTTATTACAACACATCACATCCAATCCATTACCTCTTGCTTGCCTTATTTTTGCAATATCCGCCTCGCTGAAATTGCCCATGCATGTAAAATTCATTACCTTGACCTCACTGAAGACACACAAACCACGCAAGCCATATACAAATTAAGCGCGGGTGCGACGCAGGCATTTATACCGCAATGTGGCTTGGCGCCTGGCTTCATCAGTATTGTCGCGAATGATTTAATGCAACGTTTTCCCGCGCTGGATACTGTTAAAATGCGTGTCGGCGCTTTGCCGGTTAACATTAGTAATGCCTTGCAATATTCACTCACCTGGTCGACCGATGGTTTAATCAATGAATATGGCAATTTATGTTCTGCGATTGAAGATGGCAAAGCTGTTACCTTATTACCCCTCGATGATTTGGAAGAAATTAAAATTGATGGTTTAACCTATGAAGCATTCAATACCTCGGGCGGCATTGGCAGCCTTGCTGACAGTTGGCAGGGACGCGTAAAATCGATAAGTTATAAAACCATTCGTTATCCGGGTCATTGTGCCAAAATGCGTTTTTTGATGAATGATTTGCAACTCAATGATGATCGCAACACTTTAAAGCGTATCTTGGAAAAAGCTTTGCCTAAAACCGCTCAAGATGTTGTCCTGATTTATGTTTCCGTCACAGGCATGCGTGATGATCAATTTATTGAAGAACACTATGTTCGGAAATTTTATCCGCGTGTTATTAATGGCATACATTGGTCAGCAATTCAATTAACCACGGCCAGCTCGCTATGCGCCGTACTGGACAATGTCGTAAAAAATCCTGACAAATACAATGGCTTTATTGCGCAAGAACAATTTTCTCTCACACAGATTACCCACAATCATTTTGGGAAATATTATGTATCTCCTACATAAAACAGAGGAAGGCTGCGACAGGGTGGATGTCCTTCGGTGCGAAGCGCAGCGCTCCCCTCTGACGCTCGTCAATGCAGTGTGCTGCGTACTTCAGTTCTTCTACCCTATCTTTTGTAGTATATACAATATTACGCTTAGGAATGCATTATGAAAAAAATACTCGACGCACTTCAATTACACGCTGACAATGCGGGCGCATGCTTTGGCGCCAGCGGATGGCTAAACAATTCCGCTGGCAAAAAAATTATTTCCACCAATCCAGCGAATGAAGAAATACTCGCCACTGTGTACGCTGCGACTGAGCAAGACTACGAAAAAATCATGCAGACTGCTACAGAAGCATTCATTGAATGGCGGATGCGCCCTGCACCCGCGCGCGGCGAAATTGTGCGCCAAATAGGCGAAGCCTTGCGTCAAAATAAACAAACGCTTGGCCAACTCGTCACATTGGAAATAGGTAAATCGCTGCAAGAAGGCTTGGGCGAAGTGCAAGAAATGATTGATATGGCTGATTTTGCTGTTGGTCAAGCGCGCATGTTGTACGGCTGCAGCATGCATTCTGAGCGACCACGCCATCGCATGTATGAGCAATGGCAACCACTGGGGGTCGTGGGCGTGATCAGTGCATTTAATTTTCCCGTTGCCGTTTGGGCGTGGAATGCATTTATTGCCGCTATTTGCGGTAATACGGTTGTTTGGAAACCTTCGCATAAAACGCCGCTGACGGCATTGGCGGTACAACATATTTGTAATCGTGTCATGGCTGATAATAATTTAAAAGGTATTTTCTCATTATTCATTACCGACGAAACGGCGCTTGCCGAAAAATTTGTAGAGGATACGCGTGTTGCACTGCTATCGTTTACCGGCTCAACCACCATCGGGCGGCGTATTAATGAAAAAGTTGCGCGGCGCATGGGAAAAATTTTATTAGAACTGGGCGGCAATAATGCCATCATTGTTGATGATACGGCCGATTTAAACTTAGCCGTGCCGGCAATTGTTTTTGGCGCGACCGGGACAGCAGGTCAGCGTTGCACGACAACGCGGCGCTTGTTTGTACAAGACACTATTTATGCCAAAATGATCGCAACGCTAACACATGCTTATCATCAAATTACACTGGGCGATCCACTGGATGAAAAAAACCTCATGGGGCCATTAATTGATGCCGATGCCGTTAAACAATATGAAAAAGCCATTGCTGCCATTCGCGCAGCGGGTGGCAATATTTTGGCGGGCGGCAAAGCCGTACAACGCCCTGGACATTTTGTCGAACCCACACTGGTAGAAGCTGAAAATCATTTTGCTATCGTACAACAAGAAACATTTGCACCGATTTTATATGTCATAAAGTTTAAAAAAATAGAGGAAGCCATTCAATTACAAAATGCTTCGCTACATGGGCTTTCCTCAGCATTATTTTCCAACCATATACGGCATAGCGAATTATTTTTATCTGCCATTGGCAGTGATTGTGGCATCGCCAATATCAATATCGGTACATCCGGCGCAGAAATCGGTGGCGCATTTGGTGGCGAAAAACAAACCGGCGGCGGCAGAGAAGCCGGTTCAGATGCCTGGAAAACGTATATGCGGCGCCAGACCGTAACCGTCAATTGGGACAGCCAAATTGCTTTAGCGCAGGGAATACAGTTCAGCCTAGCGCACCACGAACCCTGAAAATTGTTGGCCCACACTCATTGAGAATTGAGTGTATGACACTCATAAAACGCCTCATTGAACCCACTATCCATGCCATATTAGCGCGTGGCAAGCGCATTTGTAAGCGCCTCAAAAATATTGCTTTAACCATTAAAACATTATAAAAACCGCTCAAACAATTGCGCGACTTCTGGCTTGCAAATCCAATTCTGCATGAAACGCTCAATTTCACGGCGCGCGGCGCGTTTGCTGCGATGTAGCGCACGCTGTTGCCACATACCATCGAGATCAATTAACATCGGCTTTTCATTTTCAATGAGAAAATTACTCGCCTTTAAATCACCATGACTTAAGCGTAACTCCGATAAGTTTTTTAAAAGCGTGGTAACACGCGCTGCCAAACGCGCAAAACGCGGCTCGGTGGAATCATACGCATCAAAATAATGTTCAAGGTCGATACCCTCGACATGCTCCATTACAAAATAAGAGCGTCCGCGTAAACCAAAAAAACGCTTTTCAATACAAGCAACCGGTTTAGCCGTCGCAATTCCCGCCACCCGCAACATATGCGCACGCTGCCAACATTTCACCGCACGCGTTACGCGCAAACAACGTCGCAACCAATGGCGAAAATTTTTCATATTATAACGTTTAACAACAAACCAGCGATCATCCAACTTTATTTTAGCGACGGTGGTAGAATTGCCTTTTTTTAATATATGGGTGTCAGTCGCATCAAACACCGCTTCGGGATTCGCCAAAAAACGCATAAAGTTAGACGTTTGATATTTACGATCAAAATACATGTGACTATTAAAATAATGTAAGGCGCGAAATTGCGTACTATTTCGTAATACCTTTTCAGAAAAACGGCGCATACGCTCACGCAAGCCGATACGCGTGGCGCGCTCCAAAAAGACAATATCCGCACGTTTCATCTGCCAGCCACGCGCCTTGGCATATAACGCATACAACGCATAACGCAATTTTTCAGTGCCAACACCCAATTGCGCAAAAAATAATGCTAAATGTTCAAGACTGGATTTACGTATCAAGGGCTCATGAAAAAATTCCATATTGCCGCCATCCAACGAATAAATATGATGTCCCTTCACTAAAAAATTCGCTAAATGCATATCACGTTGCACAATGCCCATCACATGCTGCGTTGCTAACTCAATAATCACTGCGTGCATCAGGCGTCCCGCTGTTTCAGGATGCACGCGATTTTCCCATAACGTCGCTAAATCTTTGGCGCCCATAATACGTCGCATCACCAATACCGGCACGTGATAACGCGTCGTCTGACCTTCATACAATAATTCTGGCGTCGGAATACCCGATTCCGTCAATATTTTTAAACCCTGCGCTTCACGCTGCAAATGATGTTGCGCGCGGCCACTTTCCAAAAACAATTTAATCACCACCGGTTGCGCCTGCCAACTGCCAAATAACACCAATCGTTTACGTGGCAACACACGCACCAATGATTCACAAATCAATGGCTCCGCTTCACCAGGTAAATGTAATTCAAAAGGCATCCGCAAAGCATGCGGTGCTTGGCATAGTTTTTTCCATGTAATTTCATGCATTATTATTGTATCCTTCCCAGTTTGTTATATAAGCGCTGGCCACGCAAATAAATTGTGTGCCAGAAATCTTTTTCCCTACGTAATGCCGAACAGTCTGCATTACGATAATATTTAATAAATCGCAGATAATCACGTTGCGTCACTTTACCGCCCAAGCTGGAAAAATAGAGCCCCGCCAAATCCTTGATTTGCCACCGCAACGGTGTATGCCGCCTAACACCCGCACGATGCAAGTCAATGACATAAATCAATGGTTTTGTTTCCGGCGACGCAAGCCATGTTTTATCGACTAAAAAATGGCACAAATAAAAATCACGATGATTTACACCATTATCATGTAGCGTGCGCGCAATCCATGCGAGCTGACGGATCAACGCATGTTTGACGCGGAAAGGCAATACTTCCCGCGCCAATGCTTCCAATGTCACATGCGGCGGCACTTCACGTGTTAATAAAAAAGATTGCCGCCGCGCTGGATTCCAACCGCGCCAGCCATAACCCACTGCATCCAGGGTTAGTACATGTAAGGCATGCAAACGTTGAATAGCGCGCCATTCCTGCTTTGCACTCAATATGGGTAAACGTAATTGCAACAAATTCTTAACAATTTCACGCCAGCCCACACCATAATGCTGCTTTAAAAAATACGCTTGCCCACCCAATTCAATGCGCTGAGTACGGCGATTTTCCAATGCACGATAAGCCTCGCCACGCATCGCCATCACGTCATCAAACGTGATATTCGCGGGTAAAGTTAAATCAGCTGCCAGCCACATCATCACGACAAAGACTCAATCATATCGGCCGCGCGTTCTGGCAAACTATAAATATCTGCCTGCTGCGCAAAGGCAAGACCGTTTTGCTGCCACTGTAAACGTTGCGATGAAATTAACATGTCTGCCAGTGTAGCGGAAAATTGCGCTACGTCAAATGGCTCGGGTAACACCTTGCCTGCCTGTGCCTGCGTAATATATAGCGCATAGCCACACGCTGCCGTCGTCAACACCGGCAAGCCCGCCACGACCGCTTCCAATAATACCGTCCCGGTATTTTCATTGCGCGCGGGGTGCACCAATATATCTGCTGCTAGCATATATGCCGCCACATCATCGCGCCCACCTAAAAATTTAACGTGCTCAGCTAAGCCTAATTGTTGCGCTTGCTGAATAAATGCAGCAGATTTATCACGCCCTATCACCACAAGCTGCGCGCGCGTCCGCAGCGCCTGCGGCAATCTCGCTATGCCAGCCAGCACGCGATCAAGTCCCTTGGTTTTAAAACCTGAACCCACAAATAATAATAATAAAGCCTCTGGCGCTAACTGTAATTGCGCACGCACATCGATGCGACGCGCGCTTGCATCCGGCGGTGCGATACGATCACGCGTGATACCCGGCGGTAATAAGTGGAAACGCGTGGCAGGTGTTGCATAATAACGCATAAAATTGTCGCGTTCGCGGCCGGCAATTAATAAAATTTGCACTTTAGCTGCAGGCGAAAAAACGGCCGCTTCATTTGCTGCCAGATAACGATAACGTGGCAGCCAACGATACCATGCACCATGTTGCTGACGCACTTTAGCTTGATAACAACTGTCTGCCGCATAATAAAAATCTAGACCCGGCATACGATTAAATCCAACCACACGATCATATTTTTTAGTTGTTAATAAGGGCAATAATTTTTTAATAAATTGTTTGATTCGAGTATGATTTTGCCATGCCGTAACCGGTACAATTGTCACCGGCAAGCCCGCTATTTTTTCGCCTTCCCAACGCATGGTATAGACATCCACCGTGTGGCCACGCGCAAGACACGCTGCGGCAATACGTAAAAAATCACGCTGCAAACCGCCATAAGGAAAATAACGGAATAAACAAAAAGCTAATTTCACTGTGATGCCTTACTCAATTGTGATTATTCAGATGGCTACTCGGGCAAATAGCTCGCCCGCGTCACGCCACTTAAAGGGGAGAATCGCGATTCTCCCCCTTAAGGCCCTGCGCATAAATAACTTTAACAGATTGCGCCCAGCGTGGTGTCAGATATAAGCGTACCGGAAGAAGAAAAATCGCAGGAATACTGAAGTATTTCGAGGTTTTTCGACTGAGGAACGTTTATAGATGAT
>VFKI01000179.1 GCA_009885665.1 Gammaproteobacteria bacterium | reverse complement strand
GCGTTTTAAATGCTCATTTACTTGCGTGTAAACTGCGCTTTAAAACGCATTTTTGCCTCGATTTATACAAAAAATACAGATCCTTGGAATGCCGGTAAAAAACCATCAAACTGCCGATAACTTTTTGACCCAGTGCCAAGATAACATGTTGATTTATAACGTTTTTTGCTTTTTCCGGATGGCTTGTCTGTGCGTTGATAATGTTAACTTGGTGCCATTGGGCTCAGCACCCCTTCGCCGTTGGTCAAGGGTGCTGAGCTATTACTTTATTAACAAGACGCTATCGCGAACCTGTCGCTAACGCGCCGTTGCGCATGTCTAAGTATTTCGCCAGAATCGGATGATTTTCTTGCTGTAAAATCGGCTTGGAAATGAAGTCAGTGAAACCTGCTTGGCGACAACTTTGGCGCATATCTTCTGCATCGTGAGCGGATAATGCAATGATTGGCGTGTGCTCACCCTCGCGCTCAAGCTTACGTATCGTTTCGGTGATGGTTAGGCCGTCAATGTCAGCCAATCCCAAGTCCATGAAGATGACGATATACTTGTCCCGATTTTCCTGGTAGAGCGCGAGTGCGGTGCAGCCATTCTGAGCCACATCAACTTCGTAGCCAAGCCGGTTTAGGTAAAACTTACCAACTTTTTGTGCAATAGCTTGGTCTTCAACCAGTAACACTTTAAGTTTAATTTGATTCATATTAGGTCCCTTTTAATTAGTTTACGAATTATTGAGCTTCCGTGTCATCGCTCTATAGCGTAAGCCAAGAAATAAAATTAAGGTTTGCATACAGTTGGATGATCTATTTGATAACGGTAAACGAGATAGTTTTAGATTAAGTCTTTTCAGGAGCTTAGTTAAAACGGGTTGCCATTGATGTGTCATATCAAACACAACAGCCCGCGCATTATGTATGCAATGTCGTATCCAGTCAAGAGCCGAAAGCTGATTTTTTTGGGTAACGCGTTGAAAATTTCCATCGCACAAAGACAGCTTGGGATGTGAGTCGTGATTGTTTTTTTTGAGTTGTTGTGTCAAGCACAAAAAAAACGCGGCACAATTATGACGAAAATCCATGTGATCTATCCTCCCTAACTAAAGCTAGCACGATGGATAGTATAGTAGGTCAATATTAAGGCGATATTAATACCACCAGCCGACATTCCGCACCTTTGTCTTTTTCGATAACGCTTCGTTAAAAATGTGTTTTAAATGTTCATTTACTTGCGTGTAAACTGCGCTTTAAAAGCCATTTTTGCCTCGATTTATGCAAAAAATACTTTGGTGCGGAATGCCGGCACCAGCGAGATCAATCTGATTTTTTCGCAATTCTCCCCCGGAACGGCGTCACGAGGACTCCGCTCGAGTAGCCATTTGAATAGTTATTCTTTAGTTAGTATAAAAGGGATAAGGCAGGTGAAGGTTGAGCCTTTGCCTAATTCGCTGGTGACTGTAACGTTGCCGCCTAATTCTTCAGCGAATTGTTTAACAATGCCGAGTCCCAAGCCTGTTCCTGAATAACAGCCACTATTGGCAGGGTTAACCCGATTAAACTTTTCAAAGATCATTTCGTGCTTGTCAGCAGGAATGCCAATGCCGGTATCTTGTACCGTCATGCTAAGATACGCGACATGTTGAGATTGTTCAACACACTGGATGTTCAGCGAAACATGGCCTTGATGTGTAAATTTGATGGCATTACTGACCAGGTTAAGCAAGATTTGTTGTAAACGACGCGGATCACCTGTTAATGTATTTGGCACATTTTCGTCGCATTCAAATTGTAATAATAACCCTTTCATGTGGGCAGCAGGGGTTTCTATCGTTATCACTTTATCTATGACGGAGCGGATAGAAAAATTTTCGCTGAGCAACGGTAGCTTGCCTTGCGCTATTTGCGAATAATTAATAATACTGTTGCAGTAAGTGAGTAGTTCATGTGCGCTTTCGACAATGTCATGCAGATAGCCTCTACGCTTTATATCCGATTCGTCCATGCTTAAAATGGTGGCAAGCCCTGCAATGCCGCCGAGTGGTGTGCGAATATCGTGTTCCATATTGCGTATAAATTCTGTTTTTAATTGATCAGCAAGCTCAGCATATTTTTTTTCTTTGCGTAGTTGTTGTAGCAGCTCGATGGTTTTTTGATCAGTGATATCAACATACATACCAAGAATACCCGTGCTGCGATTGTGTATATCATAAATGGGGACTTTACTGGTGAGCAAAGTGGCTTGTGTGCCATCAGCCTGGCGTTGAATCTCTTCAAAGTTTAATTTAGGTTGGCCTGTGGTCATCACTTCGATGTCATCCCGTAAGAAGCGTTCTGTTTGAGCGAGATCCCAGGGTAGCTCATAATTCGATTTACCTGAAATGGCTTTTGTTGAATCCAAGCCTACTTGACACGCAAAATTTTCATTACAACCGATGAGGTTTAATTTTTTATCTTTCCAAAAAATAAAGCCGGGTACTTTTGTTAGAATGTAGTTAAGTGTATGATTTTCCTTTTCTAATTTTTGAGCGTGTGAATCGTCGGTGCCGAGCAAAAGATAGTGCATGCTGCCATCATCTTGTGGCAATGAGAGTGCTTCCCATTCTAAAAATAGGCTCTCATTATCGTCAATTGTTGTAAAAGTGATAGGTTTGTTGGTGTGCGGGGCTGTTAATGCTTGTGCAAATTGTTTTATCACGCTAGCAATAACATCGCGGGTGTATGCTTGGCACGCATTGCTCGACATGCGGATATTCAGTTTTTCGTCCAGCAGTAGCACGCATAGTTGCTTGAGCATGCAGAGTTGATTTATCCAAGTGCTTGCTGCATTAGGGTGGAGTATAGGTGTGTTGTGTGCTTGCATGGTGTTTTTTGCGTCCGTATTGTTTCGAGGTTGGCGTTTGTTACGCTTGATGCGGGCAAAGTGGATAAACTTAGAAACGTGCATAACGCCAACATCTTGCATTCCATCTTTGAGCGGTCTTGCTGTGGCAATCGGGTGTGCGTTTTCCTGCGTATTCGCTGCTGTTGCTACTTATAACGCTTTTGCAATTTTAGCACAAGGCCTAGGGATGAAATATACAGAGCCTAAGCGCTGATGCGCTTATTATCAATAGGAAAACTATGCTCACTGAAGCGGAAGAAAAAGAAAATCATTTGCCGGTGTCATCATGGCAGGCTGTGCCGGTGAACGCTGTGGCAGAACAAGCTTATGTTTGCGAAAAAATCAGTCAATTGCGTAACCAAGCAACTTTAGCATTGATGTGGTTGTATGATAGAGAGCGTTATTATGCAGCATCTATGATTGCTCAGATAAATCAATCGGACGGGCAAAAACATACGCCACAAAAAGCGTTTTTTTCAAATTGCGGCAGAGGTGTAAAGTGGCGCACCAAAGTATTTTTGTATCTACTACAAATAAAACGCATTTTTAACGAAGCGTTATCAAAAAAGACGAAGGTGCGGGATGTCGGGTGATCAGACTTTTTACCATTTTTGCTGACAATGCGTTTCTGGGATACAGCGCGTACTGATCAGTAATGCAAGCAGATAACACAGTGGAATCATCGCGAGCGCGAGGCGATAGTTGTGCGTGGTATAAAAAGGAACATGGTTGATGATGGCGCCTTGCCAAGTTTTATGTAATAAATAACCAATAGCAGGTTGCAAAATCGCGGCACCTGCAATGGTCGCCATATTATTGAAACCCATCGCCGTTCCCAGGTGACGAGGATGGCTGATGTCGCGTACCACGCAAAATGCAAGCGATTGAGCGCTGCCGGCCATTCCTAAACCAAACAGGCAAAGATAAAGTATTGGCATAGAAGTGGGTAGATAAATGACCGCAAAAGTGGACAGTAAACCGCACACGGCGGCGCTCATCAAAACAGTGCAACGTTGTTGAAGATGTTCTGATAGCCAACCGATCAAAGGCGCACAGACGCCAACACCCACCCAAGTGGCAGCGCAGGCGAGTGATGCGCTGGCGATGCTGATATGTTTGGTCGCCGCAATAAAAGGAATGCCCCATAGTCCGGCAAATGTCGTAATCGGTGCCCAAATCAAGAAAGAATATGCGGCGATCCACCAGGCGGCTTTGTTGGTAAAAATAGCTTTTAAATGATGGTGCGTATTTGCAGTGTGCTTAGTGATGTAAGGGTGCGCTTTATTGTCAGGCCAATCACGTACAAATAGCCAAACACACCCCGTTAAGGCGATGCCAACGATAGCCAGCGCTAGCATACTGTTACGCCAACCCCATTCGGCAATGGCAGACGCCAGTGGGTGCTCGCCAAAAATGGCGCCAATGGAGCTCATCATTTGCACAATGCCAGAGAGTACGGCGAAATAATAGGGCGGAAACCAACGTATGATGAGCAGCAGTGCGCCGGTAAAAGAAAAAGCTGATCCGATGCCCATTAAAAAACGCCCGCCAGCAGCTGTTAACATGTTGTGGCTCAACGCAAAGCAAATAGCCCCGGCAACACAGATGAGTATAGCGAGGGATAAAGTGCGGCGCGGTCCGAGGTGGTCGTGTAGATAGCCGGCGGGTATTTGCATGGGCGCGTAAGAATAATAAAATGAAGCGGATACGAGGCCAAGACCGGTGGCGCTCATGGCGAGATCACCCATCAATTCATGTGTCATGACGCCTGGCGAAACTTGTAGGCAGAATTCATATAGATAAAATGTCGCGCCTAATAAACAAATAAAAGGTGCAACAGAGCGAAATGCATGTTTTGCTGCGTTGACTTGCATAAGGAATCCACTTAAAGAAGAAGGGCGGCGATGACATTACGGTTTTCAGCAGTTAACGCTGTGTAAGTACGACAAGCGGCGCCAGTGTTCATTATTTCCACTCCAATGCCAAGATTGATTAGTTCACCGTAGCATGATATGGAAGGAAATTCTAGTGTTGCGCCAGTGCCAAGCAGCAAGATGTCAGGGCGCAGTGCGATGATGGCGGCGAAGTCAGCGGCCATGAGGTCACTCAATTGTTGAGGACGCCAGTCGCTGATGAGGGTGGTGGCTGATAGAATCAGGCTTTGTGTGAATAAACGTGTATTGATTTTGATCCGGCCGGGTTGATAGCTGTGGATTTGATAGCTAGCAGGGTTGTCGTCACGCGTCAGTACGCTGCTCATAGGTTAAGCGCCTAATAAATATTATATTAATATGCAGTGTAACCATTCAGCACAATCTTCGCAAAATACCAGCGAGGCCAGATGCAACCTGACTTTGCGCGATGGGGGATTCTTAAGGGGGAGAATCGCGATTCTCCCCCT